>SVHZ01000044.1 GCA_015055525.1 Clostridiales bacterium | reverse complement strand
CTTTTGTTGCCTTTGGTAATTGAACCGAAGGTTCGTAGTTTTTGACCAGGGGTTCCCCTTTAGGGGTTTGGTCAAATTCCGACCGGCGGCACACCACTCTTTTGTTGCCTTTGGTAATTGAACCAAAGGTTCGTAGTTTTTGACCAGGGGTTATCTGCGTATTCCCATTTTCAAAATTCCAGCAATACCGCCTATTGCTCCGCCAAGTAAAATTTCCCACAAAAGTTGCCAAGTAAACATTAAATTTCCGCCTAACAAACCAAACAGTATAAATGCAGAAAATATTATAACTATGCCCGTTATAACTCCCTTGATAAGCCCTTTATCTTCTTTTACTGAAAAGAATACTCCCACAAATACCGCAATCATTTTTAATACGATATTTATTGGTTTTATCACGCTTAGCGATAGTGAAAAAATTTGGATAAAAAAGGCAAATATTAAAACTAATATCAATGATAAAAGTAAGGCAATAACAGTTCCTTTTAATATGGTTAACAAATAATCTTTCAAAGTTTGCATTAAAAAAATCTCCGCACGGTTTACTTTAACCTATGCGGAGATTTTAATTTTTATTACGTTATTCTGCTTTATTTTCTTCTTCAATAACTTCTTGAGCGGGCTCTTCTACGGGCGCTTCAACTTTTTTAGATTTTTTCATATCTTTTCTAGCTTTCTTTTCCGCTTCCTTTCTAGCAACTTCTTGAGCCGCTTCAGCAGCGATTTGCGCTTCAACTTCAGCAGGAAGTTGCATTTGATAAATTGAACGCATATCCATTTTAAGAAGTGAGCCTTGGCTATCTAAAACGTAAGTCTTTTCAACGAGGTCAACTGAAACAACCGTTCCCATAATGCCACCGATAGTGATAATAGTTGTGCCTGCGCAAATTCTATTTCTTCTATCTTGCTCTTGCGCTTGTTGTTTTTTGCGTTGCTTATTGTTGAAAACAGACATACCTATAAGACCAACGATAATAACGCCGAATATAATATACATTTCCATAGTTTTATCTCCTAAGATTTATTTACTTTTAATATTTTACAATATTTATTTCTTTTTATCAAGCATTTATTTCAAATTAAGTGGAATTTCACAATATTCCCCATATTTTTCATAAAACTCACGAGTAAAGTCCATAAAATAACCGCCAATTATTGCTTTTCTCATATCTTTCATAAGTTTTACAAGGAAGGTTATATTGTGTAAACTTAATAGCATTCCACCCATCATCTCGCCAACGTTTATCATGTGGCGAAGATATGCCTTTGAGTAGTTACGGCAACAATAACAATCGCACTCTGGGTCAAGCGGAGTAAAATCGTCTTTATATTTTCCGTTTCTAACAACTACCTTTCCCCTACTCGTAAGCGCAGTTCCGTTTCTTGCAATACGCGTTGCTAAAACACAGTCAAACATATCAACGCCACGCTTAACGCCCTCAATAAGACAATCGGGGCTTCCTACTCCCATTAAGTATCTAGGAACGTCAGTTGGAAATTCTGGATACATAGCCTCTAACATATCGTACATTATTTCTTTTGGCTCGCCTACCGATAAACCACCGATACCCATACCGTATTTTGCGTAAGGTTTTATTGCCCTTAAACTTTCAAGCCTTAAATCCTTAAACATATTGCCTTGAACTATCGGGAAAAGCGCTTGCTCTTCTTTTTTATGATAGTTGTAACATCTATCAAGCCAAGCGTGAGTTCTATCCATAGCGCGTTTTGCTCTATTATAATCAACACCGTAAGCCGAACACTCGTCAAACGCCATTATAATATCAGCACCCAAATTATTTTCAATCTCAATAGCCTTTTCAGGCGTAATAAAATGTTTAGAACCGTCAACGTTAGACTGGAAGGTAACTCCGTCATCTTTTATATCGTTGAGTTTAGCAAGTGAAAACACTTGGAATCCACCGCTATCGGTTAGTATTGGTTTATGATAATTCATAAACTTATGAATACCGCCTGCGTCTTTTACGAGTTTATCGCCCGGGCGCATATATAAGTGGTAGGTATTTGCTAAGATAATTTCAGCGCCAGCCTCGTCAAGATCACGAGGATACACGCCCTTTACCGTTGCTTGCGTACCTACCGGCATATAAATCGGCGTATTAATATCTCCGTGTGGAGTGTGAAGTACACCTGCCCTTGCTCCAGAATACTTATCGGTAGCAACGGTTTCAAAGTAAAAATTTTTATTCATAGTTCTCCCGTTTCACGAATGTAGTCGTGTGTCTTAATATGTTGAATATATGATAGTTAAGTAGAACTCGTTGTTTGCTTTTAGAAATAAGTTAGACAACTTTTGGTCATCGAAGTCTATCGCTTGAGCAGAAACGCAGTATAACGCAGTTTATAAGAGCAAAGTATTTGCTTTTAGAAACGAGTTAGACAAGGCTCGCGAAGGTGATAGGCTGAGATAGACCTTTTTGGTCATCGAAGTCTATCGCTTGAGCAGAAACGCAGTATAACGAAGTTTATAAGAGCAAACAAGCGTCGCCAAATGAAAAGAAACGATACCTATTCTCAACCGCATACTTATAAATATCAAGTACGGTTTCACGAGATAAAAAGGCGGAAACAAGCATTATCAAGGTTGATTCGGGAAGATGAAAGTTCGTTATCAACCCGTCAACGCACTTAAACTTGTAAGGCGGATAGATAAAGATTGAAGTATCGCCCGAACACGCTTTTACTAAACCGTTTTCATCGGCAACCGTTTCAAGCGTTCTAACCGACGTTGTTCCCACGGCTATTACTCTTCTGCCCTCGCGCTTTGCTTTATTTATGATCTCGGCGTTTTCGCTAGTTATTTCATACCACTCGGTATGCATTTTGTGGTTAGTTAAATCTTCTTCCTTAACGGGTCTAAAAGTTCCAAGCCCAACTTTGAGTTCAACAGTTGCAAACTCAACGCCCTTTTCTTTAAGAGCAGATATAAGTTCACTAGTAAAGTGAAGCCCAGCAGTCGGCGCGGCGGATGAGCCTAAATTTTTTGCGTATACCGTTTGGTATCTATCTTGATCTTTTAATTTTTCCTTAATGTACGGCGGAAGTGGCATTTCGCCAACTCTTGATATTATATCTTCAAAAACACCGTCGTAATGAAATTCAACTATCCTTCCACCGCTTTCCGTTCTCGATTTTACGGTAAGCGATAGTTCTTCGTTTATCGTTAAGGTTACGCCTTCTTTTGCTTTCTTGCCGGGTTTTACCATAACTTCCCACTCGTTGAGCGAAAAGCGTTTAAGTAGCAAAATCTCAACTTTTCCACCGTTAGGAGTATAAGAAAACATACGCGCGGGTAAAACCTTAGTGTCGTTTATAACTAAAAGATCCCCTTTTTTTAATATTGATAAAACGTCACTAAACACCCTATCCGTTATAGTGCCTAACTCTTTATCATAATGAAGGAGTTTAGAACTATCCCTTGGATATACGGGGGTTTGCGCTATGAGTTCTTCGGGGAGATCGTAAAAATAGTCGCTCTTTTTAAGCATAATCAATCCTTTGTGTCAAATAAAGTTCCCTGCTCTTCTTGAACGGGCGGTTTTAAGCCCAAATGAGTGTAAGCCTTATTAAGCGCCACTCTACCGCGAGTTGTTCTTGCAATAAAACCAAGTTGCAAAAGATACGGCTCGTAAACGTCTTCAATCGTATCTTTATCTTCGTTTATAGTTGCGGCAAGCGTTTCAAGCCCAACAGGACCGCCGTTAAATTTTTCAATGAGTGATAAGAGTAAATTTTTGTCAGTTGCGTCAAGACCTAAATCATCGATATCAAGCCTTGAAAGAGCAAGTTCCGCATCTGATTTTAATATTTCGCTATGACCGAGAACGGAAGAAAAATCTCTAACTCTCTTTAATAATCTATTAACTATTCTCGGTGTTCCGCGACTACGCTTTGCAATTTCAAGCGCGGCTTGTTTATCAATTTCATAATCAAGCGTTTTAGCAGATCTAGTTGCAATCTCGGCAAGTTCTTCGGTTGAATAAAGTTCTAATCGGAGCATTACGCCAAACCTATCTCTAAGCGGAGATGAAAGCATACCCGCCTTGGTAGTAGCCCCGATAAGCGTAAACTTTTTAAGCGGAATTTGCACCGTTCTTGCCGACGGACCTTTACCCATTATTATATCGAGAGAAAAGTCTTCCATAGCAGGATATAAAATTTCTTCAATATTGTGGCGAAGACGATGAATTTCGTCAATAAACAAAACGTCTCCGTCGTTAAGGTTTGAAAGTATTGCCGCCAAATCACCCGTTTTTTCAATCGCAGGGCCGGAAGTAATTTTAATTTGTGTTCCCATTTCCGCAGCAATTATATGAGCGAGCGTTGTTTTACCAAGACCCGGCGGGCCATATAAAAGAACGTGATCGAGCGCTTCGCCACGCATCTTTGCCGCCTTCATAAATACGGTAAGATTATCTTTAACCTTTTCTTGACCAACGTAACCATCCATCGACTTTGGTCTTAAAATATTTTCAACGTCATCGTAAATCGTTCGTTCAACGTCTACAACGCGTTCATTATCGTCTATTTCAAAAACGTGTTCGTCTATCATAAAAACCCCTTAACGAATAACTTGAAGAGCAATAGTTATAACGCTTTCAATAGTATCTGCGCCACGCTCGGTTGCAACTTTAACAGCCGTTTCACTTTCAGATCTTAAGAAACCCAAACTCATAAGAGCGATAACGGAATCTTCTTCCAAAGTTGAAAGTTTAGGCGCATCTTTTGATTTTTTGCCACCTTCGGGAAGGTCTAATTGAGAGATGTTTTCCCTAAGTTCTAAAATTATTCTCTCAGCAGTCTTCTTTCCAAGCCCCTTTACTTTTGAAAGTGACTTAACGTCTTGCGATGCGATAATAAAAGCAAGTTCGTTAAGTGGCATAGAAGATAAAACTGCGATGCCCATTTTAGGACCAACGCCTGAAACTGTTATGAGTTTTAGAAACATACTCTTTTCTTCTTGAGAAATAAAGCCGTAAAGATAAAAACCGTCTTCTCTAACGTTAAGATAAGTAAAGAGTTCACCTTTACCTTGATTAACTATAAGTTCATAGGCTTGAGCGGAACAAGTTATTTCATAACCTATACCACCCGTTTCCAAAACTATAACGCCGTTTGAATTTGCCGAAATTAAATTTCCTTTTATAAATCCTATCATATCACTTAATTTGAAAACCTTTATTAAATCTAGTGCTCGTTTGACTGTGAGTAAGCGCTACTGCAAGCGCGTCTGCCGCATCGTCTGGCTTAGGAATTTTAGTTAAGCCTAAAAAAGTCTTAGTCATTTCTTGAATTTGGCGCTTTTCCGCCCTACCATAACCCGTGAGAGCCTGCTTAATTTGAAGTGGCGTGTACTCGTAAAGTTTGCCAGACGAACCTTTAATTGCCGTTAAAAGTATAACTCCGCGCGCTTGAGCAACGTTGATAGCAGTAGTTACGTTACTGTTAAAAAATAACTCTTCAAGCGCTATTTCATCGGGTTGATATTTTTCTATTATTGATTTTAAGTCTTGCTCAATTATCATTAACCTTTCGGGAAGTTTATTTTCCTTCGGCGTCAAAATTACGCCGTAAGAAACTACTTTGGGTTTATTGTTAACAACGTCAATAACTCCCCAACCAACGGTTGCAAGACCTGGGTCTATGCCAAGAATTCTCATAATACTATTTTAATATATATATTAAAAATAGTCAATACAAAAAAGCGTACAAGTAGTACGCTTTCTCGTTTTATTCTAAGTTTTCGCCAAGTAAACCGATAGTTACTCTAACTCTCGTTTGCTCTTTGCTTTCACACTCAAACTCAAACTTGTTATCGTTTTCGTTTACGAGCGGAATTTCGCCTTCATAAGAAGGATTGCAAATTAAGTTAAACTTCTTATCTATAACTCTAACGTTGCCGTCAAAATCAAGTTCTAAGGTGTGGGTTGACTTTAAGGTCGCGTTAAATTTTATCTTTTTGCCGTTTATAACGAGCGTTGGGTTAACTAAATCTCTATTTTCGTGGCCAACGGCTTTTACAGGTTTAATTTCAACCGTACCGCCACCTCGATAATTAACGTCAAACGTTTCAAGTTCTTTATAATCAGCAGCGCCGATATAATAGCCGTAGAATTTTTGAAGTTCAGTATAAGTTGTGTTATCAACTTCGTAAACCGGAACTTCCCTTTCGTCGCCTTGTTGATGTTCAACAAGGGCAAAATATCTCCAACCAACGAAGTCGTTTCTTATATACATAACGCCACGAGCGTTCTTGTTTCCTTTGAGTAAACCTATCGTAAATTCAATAAGACCGCCACCGTTATCGCCCTTTACCCAAACGCCCAAGCCTAAATATTTAGAAAGGTCAAGCGGAGGGAATACCGATTTTTTATCAAAACCGTCTGACATAGTCATACCGTCTGAAAGAATAATACCTTCGCTGTCGTAATCTTTTGCAGAATAAAGATTTTCAATTCTAATAAACGGTTTTTGAGCGCCAAATTCGTTTTTAATATTATTAACTTTGTCGGGATGTTCGAAACGGTAAACGTTGAAACTTGCCTTTTTAAGCACCCCGTCACGAATATAACACTCTTTTCTATCGCCTTGAAGATATTTTTTAGATTCCAACGATAATTCGTGAGAATTTTTGTAATCGTTATATTCTTTTAACGTGTCCCTATACTCTATAACCGCGGGGATTTGTTGCTTTTTAGGAAGGACTTCAAGGTAAGTGGTACAACCGCCCGTAGCCATAAGTTTGCCGTACATAAACGCAAAGTGTTCCTTTCTTTGAGGCATAACTTGCAAATAATACTCGGAAATCGGTGTTTCAGGATAAAGGTCAATCCAACCAAATTCTTCGGTAACGCCCATGCGCCTTGCAACTTTCTTATTATAAAGCATTTGCGCTTCTTTATAATCGCTATACGCTATAATTTCTCTATCGAGAGCGCCGAAACGCGAGCGAACGAACCAAGTGCTAGTGTATTGCATATTATGGCAAGCATCAAACACGGGGTCGTGATCGATATGCGCGAAAAATTCACGAACAAAGTCAATACCGTGATACCACGCGTAATCTTCACCGTCAAGCATAGCGGCACCGTCAAGCGCGTCAAAGTAAATACTATCAAAGCCTATTTCGTTATAGAGTTTTGCCATATTTCTTGCAATCTCATAGAAAAGTTCAGAGCCTGCCTCTGCGAGATAGTGATAGAAATATTGCTTATATTGTTTAATTTTAGCGCCTTTTTTATGTTCGGCAATTTTAGTGCCAAGCGCTCCACGTTCAACTTCATAGAACCTACCGTCTTCGTCAACGGCATTGAAGATAAGAAGTTCATCGTCAATTCTAAGCGTTTTAGAATTGCAGAAAACGTAAGACATATAAGGAGTAACGCCGTCAAGCCTTTCCTTAGTTATAATTTCTTTATCTTCTAAAGATAAATCTTTATCTAAGGTAAATTCCGCCTTCACCGCAAGATCGTCATGCGGGACGGGAGTAACGTAAACGTCTTTAGGATTGATAAAGAAAACGTATGGGTGGAAGCCAAGTTCAAAGCCTTCGGCTTTAAGCATTTTAGCAATTTCCTTAAACTCTTCAAGCCCGCCCGGGTATGCAGATTCCATAATATTACAAGAGCCTGAGTAATACACCATTGAGTTATGAATATTGATTTGCTCTATACCAAAACTTCTAAAATAGTCAACGTGCTCTTTGAAATTTTCTTTATTAATAACCGTCCAATGAAGAGTGTAAGTTTTAGTGGCGCTCTTTTTAGCGTTTTCAGCGTAAGGACCGCCCAATTTACTCTTTGGAAGTTCACCGTCAGGAATAATATCTAAAATATCGCGTTCAATTCTTATAAGGTCTTTATTTTTACATAAGGTTATAGCGCACGCGGGCTTATAAGGACTTCTTTTATTACCGAATAAACCTATGTGAGTATACGCGCTTGCTGAAAGGTAAATATTTTTACCAGAGTGTTCTTGCATGTGAGTTGCGAGCGTTAAACACATTAAACAAGCAGATAACGCGTTTTCATCATACTCTTCATTGTCATAATCAATATCGACTTGCAAATTGATAAATTTTACTGCGTGGAAATCTAAAGAAGACGCGTCTTCTAAAGTAAAAGTTATAAACTCGTTATAAGTTGCAACCTTAACTGAAATTTCTACTGAGTTTTCAAAAACAACTTTGATTAGATCCCCTTCTAAACTAGCAGATTTTGGATAAATCTCGTTTTTATCGTTATCTATTAAAACGCTAATCGGGGTTTTAACTGAAACGCTATCGCGACCTTCGTAACTAAAAGAAGAAACGAAACCGTCACTATCAAAACTAAAAGCAAAAAAATTATTTTTTACGGTATAAATCATAAAAAACACTCCTTTTATTATCTTAGATAATATTATACACTATAAATTTTTATTTTTCCATACTTAAATTAAAAAAATCCCGAATAATTCGGGAATTTTTTTAGAGTTTTTTTATGAAGGAACGACGGCGTTTGTGATTAACCGCATTAAAATATTTCCATTGTGCTTGAACTTGCCAATTTGACTCTAAGTTAAGATTTGTTTCACAATGTTTTATACCGTCTTCCCCAAGCATTTTGTAAAGGGCGCATAAAGCAACCGCGTTGATTCCCTTGTTTTGATATTCGGGAAGAACGCCGATGAGCGCCAAATCGATAATATCGGGGTTTTTGATTGCTTTTAATAACCTTATTAAAGCGCCGAGAGTGATTTTGCCACCACTCTTTTGCAACGCCTTTGATAAGGACGGTAACGCCAAGGCAAACGCAACAACGTTTTCATTTTCATCTAAAATAACTTCTAAAAGTTTTTTATTGAGAACGAGTTTGAAACTGTCAAGAATTTGTTTTTTTGATTTTTCATCGAAAGGAACGGTGCCGTATAAATGTTTATAGCACTCGTCAATACAATGGAAAATGCCGTCTTTATATTTATCAACGATTTGGGAAACTGACAATTTAGAAAAATCAGCGCGGTGGAGATTAGCGCGTTTTAACGCGTGCTCTGCAACTCTTTCGATTTTAGGATTTTTCTCATCGGGAAGAGTGAGTTTATATTCAAGCCAATCAACTTCCTTTTCGTATCCCATATCTTCAATGAGCGCTTGGTAATATGAATAATTGTACTGCTCTTCATACGTTGAAAGTTCTGAAAAACCTTCGATTAAAAGACCTTCTCTTTCTAAATCGCTATATCCAAGCGGACCGCAAACGATATCAAAACCGTTGCGTTTAGCATAATCTTCAACGGCGGTAAACAACGCACGTGAAACTTCCTTATCGTCAATAGCGTCAAAGCGTGAAAATCTAACGCGTTTTTCACCCGTTAAATCGTTGTGAGCCTTTTGAACGATAACTTGAATTCTACCAACCGTTTTACCGTCTTTTTCAGCAAGGAAAAAGGCTTGATCGCACGTTGATAAATATGCGTTTTTATCGGTAAAAATGGCAAGTTCATCCATATAAATAGGCGGAACGAAATACTCGTTATTTTTATATAATTTTAACGAAAAATTTACAAAATCGCGAATATCCTTTTTAGTTTTAACTTCTCTTACTTTTACCATTTTGAACGAGTCCTTTTTTATAGTAATTAACTATCTTTTCTTACGGGAGAAAGACCGTAACCTGCAAGCCAAGGTCCGTTAGAAACACCGGGCGCAGGAGTCATTATAACTTGCTCGTGATTAACCTTTATTCCGTATTCTTTTTCGATTTCTTTCAAATCGTTTAAGGTAGATTCTCCGGTATAGATGTGATATAAAATATATTCGTCAGGTTTTCTATCGCCTATTCTTGCAACTATTTCTTTGCACATTTCGTGAAGGGCTTTCTTTGGAGTTCTAACAGATCTAATTGAATCTAAAACGCCGTCTTTATCAAAGCCAACGAGCGGGCAAACGCTGAGCATTTTACCCATAAACGCCTTTGCGCCTTTGAGCCTTCCGTTATAAATGAGATAGTCAAGTTTAGCGTCAACACCGATAAATTCTTGATTATCTCTAATCCATTCAAGTTCCTTGATAATTTCTTCGGTACAAACGCCTTCGTTAACCATTTTTTGAGCAACAACCGCTTGATAACCTTCAACGAAAGCGCACGTTTTACTATCAAAAACGGTAATTTTGATTTTATCTTCGTATTCTTTAGCAACTGACTTTGCTAAACTGAAACTACCCGACAAGTAAGAACTTAAAGTTACAACGATAACTTCACTATAACCGTTCTCTATTGCGTAATCGTAACACGCCCTAACGTCTTCGTTAGTAACCATTGAAGACCTAGGAAGATTTTCCTTAGGGTTTTTAAGAGTTTCAAGGTATTTGAAAAATTCAACGGCGTCAACTTCGTTTTCTTTTTGTTCAACGCCTTCAACGGTAAGACCTAATGAAATAGTGTAAATACCTAAATTTTTATATCTATCAGGCGCGTAATCTAACGCACCACTTGAAGTACAAACTACAAGTCTTTTATCCATAATTTTCTCCTTTTATTATAAAAGTATATTTTAATTATTGTTGAGATAGACCTTGTTGGTCATTGTAATCGCAACTTGACGGCAGTAACGACGCATAACCAAGTAAATAACGGATTAAAACTCGTTTTAAGACGTTAGAAGCAAGTTAGACGAGGCACAAGATTTTTTAACGCTGAGTTAGACCTTGCTGGTCAACGAAGT
>SVHZ01000043.1 GCA_015055525.1 Clostridiales bacterium | reverse complement strand
TCTTATATGCTCGTATGAGGAAAACGGCGAAAACCCCGAATTGGTCATATATAAGAAAAGATAGTCAAATTCCAATTGATCGAGCAGCTTTCTGGTGTAGTTTTTACTGTTCTTACCTACATTTACACACCTTTTTACTGCTCTTAGGCATAATAAAACAAACTGTATTTTACGGTTTGTTTTTTTACATATATTGACAAGTTGTTTGTTTAATTATATAATTAAAACATTATGAAATATCCAACTTATAAATTTTTCGACGACAAATTAATTCCCGCTCAAGTTGAACTTAATAACAAAACTACACCCGTTTGGATGCAACAGCGCTGGCAAGACGGTAAATACGCCGTTTACGTTAGACAAAACGGTTGTGGGCATTGTTGCGCATCGATTATTTGTAATCTTTTGGGCGTTGAAATGACTCCTTATAAACACATTGAGCATTGTGTTAAACTTTGGGGAGAACCAAGCATTTCGCCAAGCGGAAATCAGCAATATTATTTTTTGAGTATAACGGGGCTTTCAGAAAGCCTAAACTCACTCGGTATCCCTTGCAAATTTTACGGTCATAAAAATCAAGGGGTTGACAAGGCTGTTAATCACATTTACGAAAGTTTGAAACAAGGAAAACAAGTCATTTTCATTTCAAGCCCAAGCGACGACTTTCCTAACAACCCGTTTTCAAAAGGCGACCATTACGTTTTAGCCGTAGGTCTTACTGAAGGTGGAAAGATTTTGATAGCAAACAGTTCAACAAACGGAATTTACGATATTGGCGAAGGAATCCAAGAGGTTGACCTTGAAACGATTAAAAGATCACTTAACCCTATTGCCGAGCCGATTTATAGAACGTGGGGCGAACTTGAAGATTTGCATTTAGGAATAGGATATATCGTTATTGAATAATTAAAAAAGCCGATTTAATCGGCTTTTTTTATTGATTTATTCATAGTTTTCAGATTTAATACAACCGTTTACCGTTCTTATAAATAAGTATAAAACAAATACTACGGATAATGCTCTATAAAGCATTGATAAAATATTAAACGACGTGTGGATTGACATTAAAATATAGGTTGTTGCGCAAAACAAAAACGCAAATATCGATCTTACCGCTCTTTTAGTTATAGACCAATCTTCAGATTCGAATACATCTATAAAAATTATGGCAACTAGCATAAATATTAAAGGTTGCAAAAACGAGTTGAGCGATGATTTTGATAATAAATTTTCAAGTGATAATCCGATAAACCCATCTTGGTTTAGGATTGCTCCAATTCTCATACCGTATTCAAAGAAACCAAGGTTTGTTTCAACGTCAACGTCAACTAACAAGGCCGTATAATTGTTAAACAACGCCTTAGTAAAAGCAAAACCTGCCGAAACCGCGCAAGTAATCATTATTGAAGTAGTTCTTGCTCTATTAAATTTATTCCTTATAAATAACGTTGAAATGAGAAAAACTCCTAGTAGTTCAATTAAACACCTAAGCGCAACCGTTGAAAAATAATCGTGGATTGCTTTGTTTACCATAGTATTAAAAGTAAATTCAATAAAAATTAAAAACGCTCCACCAAATAAACTATAAAAAAACAAACTTGAAAATTTCAATTTACCTCTAACGTCTAAACGGTAAAAAAAGTAGACTAAAGAAATTGGAATAAACAATGCAAATATAACGCACAAAGTTAAAAGTAAAAGTAAATCTTTAACTACGTTACAAACGAAAGTTAACGCCATTATAAACAACAAAAATACAAATGAAAATATAATTGCATCTAATATCTTTGGTTTTTCAACCGCGTCTTTTGCTATAAGTTCCGCAGTATCTCTAACGCCGTAAACTTCATCAATAATCATACTAATTGCAGATATTGAATTCTTCTTTTCTTTATCTTTAATTTTAGAGTGTTTTGCCGAGTAAATATTAACGTTTTTATCTGTTTTTAATTCGTTGTTATTAAGCCTTAAATAATTATTATCCATCAATCTCACCTACAACGTCTTTTGATAATACGTTAAACACAACGTAAAAGTTACTGCCCAAACCTTCTTTACTTACAACACCGTATTCAAGGTTATGAGCCTCTAAAATAGCCTTAACTATCGATAAACCTAACCCCGTTCCTTTCACCGCTCTATGATGCGTTTCGGAATAGCGCAAATATCTTTCCCAAATAGTATCAATTTTATCATCGCTAATACCTACGCCACTATCGATAATTTCTAACGTCGCTACGTTATCTTTCTTTGAAAGAAATACCTTTACAGTTTTATCATCGCCCGTATAATTAACGGCGTTACCAATTAAATTATAAACAACTTCTTCTATCTTCTTTTCATCAACGAAAACGTAAACGCCTTTGTCGATATGCCTTTCAATAACGTATCCCTTTTCTAAAACAACACCGTCAAACCTTAAAATTATAGTTTCAACAAGGTCGGATAAATTTACTATTTTGTGTTCTGGAGCATCGGATTGAGATTGCAATTTTGAAAGGCTTAAAATATCGTTAACAAGCAAGGCAAGCCTATCCGACTCGTCAATAATTACTTGAGTATGCTTATCACGTTTTTCCTTATTCTCGCCAGATATATCACGTATCATCTCGGCGTATGCCTTAATCATAGTAAGCGGAGTTTTAAGATCGTGAGAAACGTTCGCCATAAGATCTCGTTGCAATTTGCCAGACTTATTAATTTCAGTTTTGGCTTTATTTAAGGCATTTGCTAGTTCGTGCATTTCAGTATAAGAACCGCCGTTAAATAAAACCGTTTCATCGCCTTTTGCCCAACGTTCGGCAACGGCACTCATATCGTCGATAGGTCTAGATATTCTATCTGCAAGTAAGAAAGAAATGAAAAGCGAAACAATCAAAACGATAACTACTACAAAGATGAGTTGATTTCTCAAAACGTCAACGGCGTCTTGAACGCTTGCCATTGAGGAAACGAGTAGCAAAAATTCTACTGTATTATTATTTACAAATCTTCTTGCAGTATAGAAAAACGGAACACCATCAGAATTAGACGATTCACCACTCGAAGAATCAATTTTATTAACGTTTAGATCCCCCGCAATAGAGAAAAGTAAACGTTTCTCTTCTTGAGTTAAATTGCTATCGCCGTAAGTAATATAAAATTGACCGTCAACGTCTACGATTCTATACATATAGATATCGGAATCGTTTAGGTTAGTTAAATACTCATCGCTAATAGTATCGCCTTCCTGAATATCAGTGACTATAAGGTCAGCGTATAAATTCATAGTAGTTCCACGAACGGACTGATAATTGTATTCGAAAAATACCGTCTGCAAAAGCCAGATCAAAAAGACTAGCAAGACGGTAAATATTACGAAATATATCCATATTCTATTTCTAAGTTTATTTATACTAAATTTAGATTTCACGGCTCGAATTTATAACCTACTCCTCTTAAAGTTACGATAAATTTTCTATATTGACCAAGGTTTGAGCGAAGCATTTTAATATGAGTGTCAACCGTTCTATCATCGCCGAAATAATCAAAACTCCAAACTTCTCTCAAAAGTCTTTCTCTTGAAAGGGCAATACCTACGTTTTTAACAAAGTATTGCAAAAGTTCGTATTCCTTTGGAGTTAAGGCAACCTTTTCTCCATCAACGAACACGTTTCTACCTGAAAAATCAATTAATAAACCACCGAACTTAACTTCGTCAACAATCCCTGAAACACTCGCATCACGGCGTTTTAACACAGCATTAACTCTCGCCATAAGTTCCTTTGGCGAAAACGGTTTTACAACGTAATCGTCCGCCCCAAGTTCAAAACCGAAAAGTTTATCATACTCTTCAGTTCTAGCTGAAAGCATAATCACGGGAACGTCTTTAGTCTTTCTAAGTTCTTTTACAGCAGAAAAGCCATCAAGTCTCGGCATCATTATATCCATAATAATGAGGTCAAAATCTTCATCTTTTGCAAGTTTAACCGCTTCCATACCGTCGCAAGCCTCACTCGCTTCGTATCCTTCAAATTCTGCGTATTCTTTAATGACTTCTCTTATCTTTTCTTCATCGTCAACAATTAATATTTTTTTCATAGCGCACTCCTTTTTATTATATGGTAATGCACGCGTGTGAAATTAGCGTGAAATTAGAGTAATTTTTTTGTAACCTTTCCATTTTCATTAGTTAAAAGGTAACTATTTCCACCACTTGAAATGCTTTTTGAAAAAGTTTCATTAACAAATTCAATGGCAGAATTGTCTTCTATAGCATAAACACTTTGCAAATTATTGTCAATAACGGTTTTAGTAAGATCCTTTTCCCTAAGGTTAAAATGCGGAGAACAAATACCTTTTAATCGACCTATCCCTTCATATAACTTATATTCTTCGCTTTGACCGTTCATAATCTCACTATCGGTATACATTGTTTCAAACCAGCATATCGCGCCAGCCGAACGCCCTGTTAAGATAACGCCTCTTTCGTACGCCGAAAGCAACTTTTCAATAAGACCTCTTTCCTTCCATTTTTTGAGCATATACAAAGTATCGCCACCGCTAACGTAAATAAAATCAGCCTTAGAAAGTTTTTCATCAATCCTTTCATCCGAAGTTTCAACGTTTTCAAGAAGCAAACAGTCCGCCTTTATATCGAAAACCGACGTGTAAGTTTTTCTAAAAGTGTTAAAAGCAGGCATAAAATCATGGCTTGCCGTTCCTATATATAGACCGTACGCCCTTTTATCCCCCGCTCGTTCTTTTGCTAGTTTTGCGATGTATTCATCAATTTGTAAGGTGGTTTTAAGTTTCATATCGCCACCACCGATTGCAATTATCCGTCTCATACACACATTATAGCACATTTTTATAATAAAGAAAAACATTTTGAAAAATTTAATAAAAATTATTGCAAAACTTATAGTTTTGTTATATACTAAATGAAAATTTATACTAATCTTAAAAGGAGACTTTTATGAAACTTACTAATCAATATTTATTAAGCGTTCTCGACGCAGTTGAAAAAAGAAACCCTAACGAACCTGAATTTATTCAAGCGGTAACTGAAGTTTTCGTAACTTTACAACCCGTTATTGAAAAACGTCCTGACATTGTTAAATCTGGCGTTATTGAAAGACTTGTTGAACCAGAAAGACAAATTATCTTCCGCGTTCCTTGGATTGACGATAACGGCAACGTTCAAGTAAACCGTGGTTTTAGAGTTCAATTCAATAGTGCAATCGGCCCGTATAAAGGCGGTATTCGTCTTCACCCATCGGTTAACCTTTCAATCATTAAATTCTTAGGTTTTGAACAAACTTTCAAAAACAGTTTAACAACACTTCCTATGGGCGGTGGTAAAGGCGGTTCTGACTTTGATCCTAAAGGCAAATCAGATGCTGAAATTATGAAGTTCTGCCAAAGTTTTATGACTGAACTTTACCGTCATATCGGACCTAATCTTGACGTTCCCGCCGGCGATATCGGCGTTGGTGCAAGAGAAGTTGGTTATATGTTCGGTCAATACAAGAGAATTCAAAACGAATTTACCGGCGTTTTAACAGGTAAAGGTTTAACTTTCGGCGGTTCTCTTGCAAGAACTCAAGCAACTGGTTACGGGCTTTGCTACTACACCGAAGAAATGCTTAAAGCAAACGGCAAATCATTAAAAGGTCAAACGGTTGTTATCTCTGGTTCTGGTAACGTTGCAATCTACGCTTGCGAAAAGGCAACTGAACTCGGAGCAAAAGTAGTTACTCTTTCTGACTCTAACGGTTATATCTACGATAAAGACGGCATCGACCTTAAATTAGTTAAACAAATTAAGGAAGTTGAAAGAAAGAGAATTGCTGAATACATTAAATATAAGCCAAGCGCTGAATATCATGAAGGCTCAAAAGGCGTTTGGACGGTTAAGTGTGATATCGCTCTTCCCTGCGCTACTCAAAACGAACTCGATGGCGAAAGCGCAAAAGCCCTTGCTAAAAACGGTTGCTGGTGCGTAGCAGAAGGCGCTAATATGCCTTCAACCCCAGAAGCAATTGAAACTTACTTTGCTAGCGGCATGCTCTACGGTCCTGCTAAAGCGGCTAACGCGGGCGGTGTTGCAACTTCAGGCTTAGAAATGACTCAAAATAGTATGAGACTTTCTTGGACTTTTGAAGAAGTTGATGAAAAACTTAAAGGTATTATGAAATCAATCTTCAAAGCTTGTGACGACTATTCTAAAGAATACGGTATGCCCGGCAACTATATGGCAGGAGCAAACATTGCAGGCTTTATGAAAGTTGCAGAAGCGATGAAAGCGCAAGGTGCAGTATAATAAAAATAAATTAAAATGGAGCGTTTCGCTCCATTTTTTATAAGAAATTATGATTAAAGACTATATTGACAACGTTATTATTAAAAAAATTGGTATTCCCTACTTTGACGTTTTAGTAACGCGTGAAAACGATACAATATTTCGCTATTACAACAATAAAGACGGAAACGCTAACGGCAAGGAAAAACTTTTTATGTACTCATGTTCAAAGGTGATAACCGCCGTTGCAACCATGATGCTTATTGAAAATGGAAAATTATCGCTTGATGACGAAGTTTCAAAATATTTGCCGTGTTTTAACGACGTTTATTTATTAGTTGACGGCAAAAAAGTTAAACCAAACAAAGCAATAACAGTTAAACACTTACTAACAATGTCTGCTGGGTTTGACTATAATTTTGAAACGGAATATATCAAAAATAAATTTGACAAAAACCCCAACTCAACCACCCTTGATATTATAAATGAAATTGTAAAATCTCCACTTAATTTCGAGCCGGGCGAAAAGTTCCGTTATAGTTTATGCCATGATATTTTAGGCGGTGTTATTGAAAAGGTAAGCGGTCAAAAATTTTCCGATTTTGTTGAAAAAAATATTTTCAAACCACTTGGGATAAAAACATTAACCTTCAAGCACGACTTAAAAGATTTCGAACCATTATATTACGCTGAAAATAAAAAGGTAGTGCCTTTTACATTTGAAGAGGCAAGATGGGCAAACCACCCTTCTTACGAAAGTGGCGGTGGTGGGCTAAAAGGCACGGTTGAAGGCTATTCAAAGTTTTTGCAAGGGCTTCTCAGCGGAAAACTATTAAAAGAAGAAACGCTTGATATAATGACTCAAAATTGCGTTTCAGATTTTTCAGTTAAAAATAGTTACACTTGCGTTCAGGGAAAAGACTACGGGTACGGCTTAGGTGTTAGAGTTAGAAAGGTTGAAACTGATTGGGGCTTACCTATCGGCGAATTTGGTTGGGATGGTGCTGCGGGAAGTTACGCTCTAGTTGATAGAAAAAACAAAATTACAATAACTATTGGCATGCACGTTAGAAACTGGCCTGACGTATTTATAAACGAACACCTAAAACTCGTTGAACTTATTTACAAACAATTTATTTAACAAAAAAACTCCGCATTTTTGCGGAGTTTTAATTTTGAGATTATTTATTAACTTTGATTTTTTTAAGGTTAGCAAATCTTGGAAGACCATCTTCGGTAGGTGCTTTTGCTTCACCTTGAATAAGCGGAAGCGCATAGCCAATAAAATCAGCAGAAATATAAGTGCCGTTATTGATAATCCATTCAAGCGGAACGGTTTTTTCAGTATTAGCTGCAAGTTTAAGGTTAACTAAAGAATACTTGCATTTGTAGTTGCCGTTTTTATCTTCAACACGCTTATAAACTACCATTTTATCGGTAGTACCGCGTACTGCTGCTTTAACGGCTTCACGGCCTGCTCTAAACGTTTCTTCAACGTCTGTCTTAGATGCAAGGTGAGCTGCGCATCTTTGCATAAGAGAAAGTTCAACCGCCCTAGTCTTAAAGCCAGTTTCTTCTTTTAAGATGTTTGCAAGAGTTGCAGCAACGCCACCGAGTTGAGCGTGACCAAAACTATCTCTTGCAACCGCGCCTACTGATTCGCAAACGAGTTTGCCGTCTTTATCTTTAATACCTTCAGAAACTACAACGATACACTTATTGTTGTTTTTAGCAAGAACGTTCTTAACGTCTGCAACGAACTTGTTAATATCAAACGCAACTTCGGGAAGGTATACTAAATCAGGACCTAAACCCTTATAGCCTGCAAGAACTGAAGATGCAGTTAACCAACCTGCGTTTCTACCCATTGCTTCGATAACGCAAATCATCGGAGTATCATAAACTTTAGCGTCTAAGCAAACTTCCATAACTGTAGTTGCAATATATTTTGCAGCGGAAGCAAAACCAGGACAATGGTCAGTACCGAAAAGGTCGTTATCAATAGTCTTGGGAACGCCGATTACGTTGCAATCCCAACCAGATTTTTTAATGTATTTAGAAATTTTGTTGCAAGTATCCATACTGTCGTTACCGCCGTTGTAGAAGAAGTAACGGATATTATACTTTTTGAAAACTTCAACGATTCTCTTATAATCGGTATCGTCTTTCTTAGCGTCTTTAAGTTTATATCTTACAGAGCCGAGAGCAGAAGACGGAGTATTTTTCAAAAGTAAGAGTTCTTCCATATCTTCTTTAGAAATATCGTAGAAATCTTCTTCTAATACACCTTTAATACCGTGAGCAGCGCCGTAAACAGCAGTAATTTTATCTTGCTTTAACGCTTCGATAAAAACACCTGCGGCACTTGCGTTGATAACTGAAGTAGGACCACCAGATTGCGCAAACATTGCTGCGCCAACTAAATTTTTCATAATTATCTCCTTTTGATTAAATCAAATTTTTATCTTGCTAAAATATTCATAACGTTGTAAAGTTCTTCGCTAAAGTTATGCTTAATAGCGAGCGCTTCACTAATATCCATATCAAAGATATGATTATCTTTAACGCCAACTGCCTTATTAGTTTTACCTTCAAGTAAAAGATCAACTGCCCTAACACCCATACGAGCGGCTAAAATTCTATCCGCCATAGTTGGAGCGCCACCGCGTTGAACGTATCCAAGAGTAGTAGTCTTAACAGATAAGCCGGTTGACTGTTCAAGTTCTTTACAAATAGCATCTCTATCACCCGCGCCTTCGGCAAAAACTATCATATTTGAAGTTTTACCACGCTTACGACTCTTGATAAGTGTTTTTGAGATTTCCTTAATGTCAAACGGAACTTCCGGAGTTAAGCAAAATTCTGCGCCACCAGCAAGCGATGCGTAAAGAGCAATATCTCCGCACTTTCTACCCATAACTTCAAGCATTGAAACTCTATCGTGAGAACCCATAGTATCTCTTAAATTATTGATAGCGTCAAGAACGGTGTTAACCGCAGTATCAAAACCGATAGTGAAATCAGTATACGCCAAGTCGTTATCTATAGTTGCAGGAATACCAACGACGTTAATTCCGCAATTATCGGATAAATCTTTAGCGCCTCTAAACGAACCGTCGCCACCAATTACGATAAGGCTATCAATACCATACGCTTGCAACGTTTCCGCCGCCTGTTCTTGAACTGAAACTTCTCTAAATTCAGGGCATCTTGCAGTTTTAAGAACCGTACCGCCTCTATGAACTATATCGGAAACTGAACGAGTGCTCATAAAATTAATTTTGTTATTAACTAAACCGTGATATCCACGTTCGATGCCGTAAACGTCAAGGTCTTTTGCAATTGCATATCTAACGCACGCTCTAACGCATGCGTTCATACCCGGCGCGTCACCACCGCTTGTTAAAATCGCTACTTTTTTCATTATAATTCTCCTAGAATATAAAGCATAATTAACTAAACCTAAATTAGTTTATCATAGATTATTGAAATAATCTACTATTTTTCAAAAAATAATATATCTTTTTCATCAACAATCGACGTAAGTTCCGTGATTAACCCTCTACACTCTCTTACAGCCATATCACACTTAAACGCCTTGCCGTTATTTTTAATAAAAACGGTTATATCACCCGGATACGCTGAAAGAATTTCATAGAGTTCGTTTAGAACGGAATTAACGTCAATATTTTCTGGAATTTTAATTCCTAAACAACGTTTCTTCTCTTTAACGGTAGGTTCACTTATAACGGTTTGTTCCGCATTTTCGCCGAGCGGTTCAATATGCTCTATCATAACGCTCGGTTCTCTACCTTCTCTTATTTGAAGTTTTCCCTTTAATTCAACGATATTATCTTGCTCTATCTTGTTTCTATACTTTTCGTGAACTTTTGGGAACATTACGCACTCAATAGGTCCATATAAATCTTCAATCGTCAAAACACTCATAAATTGACCTGATTTAGTTGCAACTTTTTTAATGCCCGTGATTATACCGCACATAGTTATCAAATCGCCGTCGTTAACGTCGGTATAAACCACTTCGCCGTCTTCGTCTTCTTCTTTTGACAAAAGTAACGCTGTTGAGAAGGAATATTTTTTCAGTTTATCCTTGTAATCTTCAAGGGGGTGACCTGAAACGTAAACGCCTAAAACGTTCTTTTCATAAACAAGTTTAGCCTTTTGATCGTACTCTGATACGTTTGGATATATTACTTCAATCTTTTCAGGCTCTCCTAAAAGTTCAAAAAAGGATATTTGATCACTTTCTCTTTCCTTGATTATTGCTTGAGCCTTATCTAAAACGTCTTCATATACGCCAATAAGCCTACTTCTATATACTCCAAAACAATCAAACGCGCCCGCATAAATAAGGTTTTCAACCAAACGTTTATTTACGTGATGAATACAGCGCATAGCAAAATCTTCAAACGAAGTAAACTTGCCGTTTGTTTCTCTCTCTTTAATAATTTCGTCGATAACCGAAACGCCAACGCCCTTAACCGCCGCTAAACCGAACCTTATAACGTCGTTTTTAACCGAGAAGTAAGTTTTACTTTCGTTAATATCAGGCGGAAGAACGGGAACTCTTTCTTCCTTTGCATAAGAAACGTAGTTGGTAATTTCTTCAATATTAGTAATACGGTTGTTAAGTACCGCAGTCAAAAATTCAGGCTTATAATAACACTTTAAGTAAGCGGTTTGATAAGTTACGAGCGAATACGCCGCC
>SVHZ01000002.1 GCA_015055525.1 Clostridiales bacterium | reverse complement strand
AACAAATCTAATATTGAAATTTTTGAATAGCAAACGCTTCTTTTATCTAAAAACACGTCTGCTCCACTACCTTTATTTATATGTAGCGATATAATCATAACGTAACCGCAAATAATATTATCTATCAAAACTTTTTTATCCGTCTTTGGAAAAAATTCTTCAAGTTTGAGTTTATACTCTATATTGCTTTCTAAAAAATTACTTACTATTTCTCTTGCTATACTTAAATTTTTAGCCCTTTCAGAATTTTTTATATTGCTTGATGAAAAACATATCTTTTTATCAAGAACAATCGTGAGTTCAACGTAAAAATCACTTATCATAAACTCGGCTATTTCTTCTCTTGGATATAAATAATTAAGTAATTTTCTCTTTCTTGTTTCGTTCATACCTACTCCTTTTACATTATTATATGGCACATTGTGCCTTTTGTCAAACATAAAATGCACTATGTGCTATTATTTTGTTATGATAGAACTTAAAGATATTCAAAAAAGATTAAGAGAAGAGATAAGAAATAGCAATCTATCTCAAAAAGAACTTGCTGAAAAGGTTGGGATTAACCCGTCAACTATAAGCAAGTATTTACGACAGGACAAATTCCCTGCGATTGACACTTTCGCAAACATTTGCGAAGTTTTAGACGTTTCGGCAGATGAAATTTTAGGGCTTAAAAAATAAAAGTAGCGTGGATGCGATTTTGCATCCACGCTTTTTTTATTTATCGTAGCCTATTAAACGCTCTATTTTAAGCCGTTAGTTATCGACAAACTCAAAGCCTAGTTGAACACGTATTTTAAGACGTTAGTTACGAGTTAGGCTAGGCTCGACGGCAAGTTATCGGGTACAATTGACCTTTTTGGTCATTGTAATCGTAACTTGACGGCAGTAACAAGTATAACGACGCTTATAACGGATTAAAACTCGTTTTAAGCCGTTAGTTGCAAGCATATCGAGGCTCGCGAGAGGGATAGGCTGAGATAGACCTTTTTGGTCATCGAAGTCTATCACTTGAGCAGAAACGATGATAGGCGACGCAAATAACGGCTTAAAAAATGCACGCAAGAAACCTGCGTGCATTTAAGAAGGATTGTACCCATTTTGAATTACTCCAAACTTCAAAAGGGTCATAAAGAAATTATTAGAAGCGCGTGAGCGCAACTAGGCTATAAAATTAACTAACGGTTGATTTCCAAACGGGAGTTCCGTCAACGTCTATCCAAAGTTTAGTTTTGATAAGAGCATCAAACATTGCTTTGTTTTCTTTAGAAGTATCTAAAGTAAGCGCCGTGAAATCATCGTAACGTCTTAAACCACTTATAACTCTTGCCTTACCCTTAGCGTTATTAGCAACTACCGTTTGAACGGTGTGCTTGCCTTGGTTAGCAGGGTCTAAAGTATCAAGAACTGTGTGTAAATACCAAAGTTTAGTTTCGTTTTCTCCGTAGAAGAAGATATCTTTATCTAAGGCATCGCTATCGCCCCAACCGTTAGCGAGATGAGCCGTACCTGCGGCAGGCTTAGAAGACGGTCTTGAATAAGAAACGGGGCTTGGGCTTATAACGTAAACGTTTTCAATCGTTGAAAGATTATTAATGTCAGGAGTTATAATACCGTATTGAGTTTTCCAACCGCCAACTGAAATATCAGCGTAAGTATCGTCGTTCCACTCATAACCGTCTTTCATAGGAACGTTAACAACAAGGTTTTTAATGTGAGCCTTGGTGTAATTAATAGCATTCCAAAGCGGAACGTTAGCAGAATCTTTATTTATCTCAATATAAACGTTTTCAATGCGAGCGTTACTTTGCATTGTGTGAGAAAGTAAACCTTGGTAAAGGTTTGTGGTCTTTTGAGCCTTAATGTTTATAAACGCAACGTTTCTAATTTCGCCACCGCTTATAATACCGAATAAACCGCCGGAGTGATTGTAATTACCGATAGCGTTAAGGTCAACTACCACGTTTTTAACTGCAAAACTACCGCCGTCGAAGATACCTGCAAATTCCGTTGCAAATTTCCAAGAGTTAGCGCTATTGTCGCCTGGAATTGATTGATAACGAACGTTGTTTTGGATAATATTGCCTTCGCCGAGAACGGACATATCGATATTATTTCCAAGAGTGTAAAGACCAACTTCTTTTTCATAAACCTTGCTTGCATCGTAAACGCCGAGCGAGAAGGTGTCTTTGAATTGTTGAGCAGTTGTGATAACCTTAGTCCAATAAACAACGTTTGTAAAGTTGTAAACAACGTCGCCAGCATCTACTGTGAAGTTAAGAACTTGATTATCGCCCTTAACCATAAACGGAACGCCTGCTAACTCGTCTTGCGCGGAAGTTTTTGCTCTTAACTTATAAGAGTTACCACTCTTGATTAAACCGCCGTTTTCTTCAGTTAATTCAATGCCGTTAACGGTAATTGACTTAACGTCAGACGGAAGTTTAGTAGTATTTAACGTATTGGTAGATGCATCGTAAGTTACGAGCGAATCAACCGTTTCGGTTAACTTGTGGTTGTACCACATAATTTTGCCGTTGAGAACTTTGAAATAGTTGCTTGAAGTCAAAGATTCAAGAGTAGTAGCGTTAGATTCAGAAGTGTCTTTAACGATATCTTCAAAATAATCGTAACGTCTAACGCCCGAAAGTCTTCTAACGAGAGATTCGTCAGTTGAAGAGTGCTCTACCACTAATTCTTCAAAAGATTTACCTTCGTTCGCGGTGTGGTTAAACCAAAGAGTTGATTCGTTAGCACCGTAAGTGAAGTAATCGTTAGTGTCGGTAGTATTTGCTTTTGCATCAGTTGCGTGAGTTAACGGATATTTAGATGCAACGTAAACGTTTTCAAGTTGCGTAGATTTATTAACGCTACCAGCGAGCGAGCCGTAACCGTAAACGTAGTTAGCCGTTTCAGAAGTATTCGTAGTTGCGTCGTTATAATCAAATTCGTAATCGCTAGGCGTTAAGAAATTTACAACGACGTTCTTAAGTTTAGCAGTAGAATCCAAACTGAACGCAACACCCTTTTTAATTTTAGTTTGTGCGTTAACGTCGATTAAAACGTTTTCAAGAGTACCTGCAAAACTTCTTGCAATAATACCAGTTAAACTGTTGGTAGTTGCATTGTTATTCGTTGCTAAAACGTTCATATACGCAACGTTTTTAATAACCGCACCCTTAGCAACCGAGTGGAACAAGCCGTAAGACATGTGGTTCTTATGACCTGCTGGAATATTTCCGTATTGACCGTTATTAACGTAAGTGTATTTTCTGCCAACGAGTAAGGTTACGTTAGATACGGTGTGACCGCGTCCGTCGAAAATACCTGTAAAGCCTACGTTTGATGCGCTGATTTTATATTCAGGAGTAGCAAAAGTAAGGAAGTCGATACGGTTTTCAATAGTAACGCCCGTCATATCGATATCGTTACCTAAAACGTAGATACCATCGTGAAGTTTATATTCGAAAGTGCCGTTACCTATTCCTTCGTAATTATAGTCGCCGTAATCGAGCGCCAATTCGTATTCTTGAGCGTTTTCGATAACGAACGTAGCGTATTGAGCCACGCTTAACTCGTAAACCTTAACGTCTGTGAATAAGGTTAACTTCATTGTTGAAACAAGGTTTTTTGCCGTGATATACGGAACGCCTAAACCGTCTTGGTTTTCGCCTTTGAAGTTAAGTTTTCCATTTACGATACCACCGTTTTCTTCAGTTAATAAAATCTCTTCGCCGTCGTAAGAAATTAACGCTTGTAAAATCTTGCCGTCGTAGTTATACTTAACTTCACTTTCGTGAGCGTCGAGTAAAACTTCGTTTTTAACTGATTGAGTTTCCCAAACGGTTGCAACGGGGACAACCTTTTTGTGAGATTTGCCGTCAACTTCGAAGATGATAACGAGTTCGCCTTCGCCGTAACCTACGGCAGAAATCTTATCGCCGTTGATATTAAACTTGTCGCTATCAACGTCAAGAGAGATAACGTTTGCAGTCTTATTAGGAATAGAAATTCCTACTAAAACTTCGTCTGATATATCAATTTCAAATTTATCGTTTACCAAAGAGCCGTCTTTCGTAATAGTAGCAGATTCAGAAACAGGGTCGATAGTGTTAAATAAAATTGAAAGTTCGTAAGCAGTTCCTTGATAAGTGAATTTAGCCGTAATCTTAGCGTTTTCAACAACTTTATCAACGGATAAAGTGTTTCCGCTAATACTTAAACCGTCAACGCTTTCGCTAAACGTAACACCGCTAACCGCCGTATTTCCTATCTTAACTTTAAGGTCTACCGTAGAGCCTAAAAGTTTAGAATAAGATTGTTCAACCAACTTATCGTCAGCATAAACGTTAAACGGATTTAATACGTTTACCGTTACAGTCTTAGTATAAGACTTACCGCCCCAAACGTAGTTTATCGTTAAGGTTGCGCCGTTGCCAACTTTGCTTGCAATAACTTTGTTTCCGCTAACGGAAATGAGATCGCTACCTTCAGAAAGAGTTACTTGCTCTGCTGATTGACCTTGAGCAACAACTTGAATTTCCGCTTGAGAATAGCAGTTTAAGTCAAACGAGCCGATTACTTCTTTACCGTTTGCGGTAACGCTAGTGTAATTGCCAACGAGTTTATGCCAAATAGGAGCGCCGTCAACTATTACAAAGTAACCAGATTCAGCGTATTTTTCAATAGATTTTTGAGAGTCTTCAGAATTATCCGAAATTAAATCGCTTATGCTATCGTATCTTCTAATGCCGGAAACGACTCTTACTTTTTGATTTACTTTGAACCTATAAACTTGGCCAGCCCACTCGCCTGCCGTTGCAACGGTGTGTTTACCAGCGTTAAACTTATCAAATTCGTCAAGGAAAGAGTGTTGATACCAAAGTTCAGTTTCGTTTTCGCCGTAAAGGAACCAGTCGGTAGAGTCAACCTTGCTAGTGTAACCACTAGGAATAGTTGACGGAGTGCCGTGGTAAAGTGGCATTGGCGAAATAACGGTTAAGTTTTCCGCTTTTACAGGTTCACTAAGCGTGAAACTTCCATTGTTTTCCTTATAAGAAATAAGCACCGCGCCTAACGAACCCCTGTTTGCACACCAACCTGATTGTTCACAGTTTTCAATATATTCTTGTTCGCTCCACGCGTAACCTTTAGCACCTGGATAATTGATAACCACGTTCTTAATAGTAGGCGCGCCGACGTTGCCTATAAGGTAGAACATATTTACTCCCTTAGGAAGAGTTTCAGGGTTTACGTCAATGTAAACGTTTTCCATAAGACCAAAGTCAAATTCTCTACCTAAAAGACCAACGTATGAGTGACTGCCTTTTTGAATACCTTTAAGGTTTACAAAGGCAACGTTTTTAACCGTACCTTTTAACACGTTGAATAAACCGCCACCGCGCTTGCTAACGCCGTCTACGGTATAAGACGTAGTGTCTGAAACCAAGTTATAAATAACGTGACCGCGTCCATCGAAAATTCCGTAGAAACCACCTGTTAAATAAGCGTTAACAATAGTTCCTTCCATATCGATATCGTTCATTAAAACGTAATATCCCTTATCAGCTTTATCTACCGAATACGGATTTGCATTGAGGGCGGAAACGAGATCTTCTTTATCAAAGATAAAGTGACCTGCCGTGCGGAGAGGAATTTCATAGATTTCAGTTTTAGTTCCAAGTGTTACGGTAGTTTCGCCGTAACCTTCTGCGTTATTATCTAAAACTTGTAAAATTCTACCGTCGCTACTGAACGGAATAGCCGTTCCGTTTTCATCATAAGCGTCGTAAAGAGTAACGCCTTCACTCCAAAACTCTTCTACGAGTGTTGAAGTTTTCAAAACGCCGTCTTCTTTTATTTTAATAGTACCCGCTTTTAAGTTGAAGTATTCTATTCTTTCTTCAACAACCTTTGTTGGGCGGGTTGCAGAAATATAGAAGTTGCAAACGTGAACGTCGCCGTCTAAAACGTACTTCAAAGTAACTAAACTGTCACCCAAAGCAAGAGCGGTGTAAATGTATCTTTCGCCAATTTTATGGAAAGTGTAATCAACGCCTGAAACTATATTGCCAACGGGAGTCAAAGTAACGTCTGTTACGTCGACGATTTCCCCACCGTTAACTTTTACGGTAGGCTTAATTTGAACGGTGTTGTTTCTTTCGCTTTCGGAAAGGAACTTTGCAGGAGTTGTCAAAGAGAAACCTCTTGCAATATCGCCGTTTACTAAGAATACAACGTCGTCTTTAACTTCGACTGTAATAGTCTTTGTCAAGAAAGGCTCTTCACTCGCATTAAAATCACGCCAGTTAGCAGATACGGTGATAATTGCAGTACCCGCGCCAACGCCCGTTATAACGCCGTTTTCTATCGTTGCAACGCTATCGTCGCTAGTAGAATAAGTATACTCGGCATCGTTATAAGTAGTGCCGTTATATTTTATATATGGAGAAAGATAGAAATTGCCACCCATTGAAATGGTAACGTTACCATCTTCCATTGAAACGCTCGGATAAAGTTCCGGCTTGAAATCACCATAAGAAACGGTTATGTTGCACTTAGCAAATAATTCGCCAATAGATACGGTAATTTGAGCCGTACCAGCGCCTACCGCCGTTACTAAACCGTTTGAAATAGTTGCAACCGAACTATTTGAAGTTGACCAAACTAAATCGCCTTCAACATTTTTAACTTCGGGATTAAGCAAGAACGTTTCGCCAAGTATTAAAGTTTTACTTTCAGTCATCTTCAAAGACGGAGCGTCTGGAGTAACGATTGAAGTGTTAGGACCTTCAGAATCAGGCGTTGAGCCTTGACCAGAACCATTACACCCTACGAAAGTAAAAGCGAGTATAAGCGAAAGTATAAAAACCGTTATTTTACTCGTCATTTTTTTCATATTATACCTTTTAATAAAATACATTTATTTTCAAAATCTGCGCCCATGCGAGCGCAGATTTTTTTAATTAACTATTTGTTTTGTGTCCTACCCAAGTAAGAACACCGTTTTCAGCCGACCACAAACCGTTACCAGCATCGCCTACGAAAGAATCGTAAGTGTTTTCAGCGCCGTCCATAATAGCCTTAGTATCGTACTTCTTAACACCGCTAAATTGCCAAATACCGTTAGAGCCTGAAATTGCTTGGTTTTGATAATTTTCACCGAGTTCGTGGAAGCCCCAAACGTAAGACTCAACTTCGTCCCAAATACCGTCAGGACCGTTGTTTACAAACTTACCAGTACAGCCTGCGGTTATATTACAAGCCGAATTTTTAGCTTCGGTAGTAGTTATTCTTCCGCACTTGTTGCAAGGATATGCAGTCTTAAGAGAGTTGTTAAAGAAACCATCCATTAACGAAATAGTCTTAAAGTCTTCGCTCATATCAACGATTACAGGAACTGTTCCCCTTGTTTCGTTAGATGCGTAACCATAGTAATATTCGTAACCACTAGTACCGGTTTCATAACCGCTATTAGTAAGAGTGTGGGTCTTATTAGTTGCGTTATGCGTCCACATACCGTAAATTGAGCTACATGCAAGAATTTGAATAGCAACTGGTTGTGGAGATGCAACGTAAACGTTGGTTATATTTTGATCCATCGTAGTTCCCGCTCTTCTAAGCGATCTAAATAACGTAGCAGAGTTACTGAGATTTGAATTCCAAACGGTAGGGTTATAAGCCATATAAGTATTGCCGTCGGCAGAAGAATAATCTTTATCGAACACGTAATTAGAAGGAGCCTTGATTGCAGCCTTATTGTATTCAACGAAAACGTTATTCAACTTAAGTTTTGCGCACGGAGTAGCAATAAGACCGTGAGTCATATCGCTACCGCTATTAACTTGAACGTAAATATTAGAAATTTCAGTATCTACGTTGTTGTTCCAGTGCATTGCAAAAGCAAGAACAGGACCGTAAGTTATCGTATTAGAATTCGGGTCGAACTTATAAGAAGTTCTAACGTTAGTCATAGCGAAGTTTTTAACAACAATCGTTCTACCGTTTATACCGTAACTAGTAAGAGTTGAGAATAAACCGTAAGTTTTAGCGGCGAAATCAGCAATAGTATAACCGTTGCCATCGAATACGCCGGCAAAACCGTTTTGACCTGCTTGATATACTGTGTTACTTGTTGATCTATTGTAGTAGTCCATAGTAACGAGATTGCCTTCGTCATCTTCAAAGTCGATATCGTTTGCAAGTTTATATAAGCCTTTGTTGTAAGAGTTCGAAGCGTACGTAGTACCCGGGTCAATTTCAATGAACGCCTTAAAATCATCTGCGTCACTAATAAACGCCGTCCAGTAGTAAACGTTTGGAAGAGTGTAGATAACGTCTTTCGTTTCTACGGTCAACGTCATTTTTTGTTCTGGAGTTAAAGTTGTGTTTTCAATAAACGGAACGCCAACTTTTTCATCGTCGATGCTTTGTTTAGCATAGAGAATTAATTCATTGCCTTGTTGTTCAAAGCCGTTGCCTTTAGTTAAAACTTGATCGCCGATAGTAATACTTAAAATTTCTTGATCGTCTAATTCAGTAGTAATGAGTTCACCGGTTGATGCGTTGAAATCAATATCAGTAGATATTGTTTGATTTACTTTTGCATCGTGCCATACCACTTGTTTGTTAACTACTTTGAAATAACCCGTTTTAACAAGGGCTTCTCTCATAGCAAGAGTAGTTTGGTCTTGTGATTTTGCCGCATCTTCAATACTATTGTACTTAACCGCTGCAGGAAGAACTCTTACTTTACCGTCCTTTTTGTAATCTACTACGAGTTCTTCAAACGTCTTTTCGCCGTTTACAGCGTGATTGTGGTAAACAGTGTTTTCGTTAGCGCCGTAAACGAAATAATCTTCGGTAAGGCTATCAAGTTCGCCAGTTTTTTCAGAACCGTCACCTGTATAACTAAGTGGCTTAGGTGAAATAACGTAAATGTTTTCGTATATTGCATTTGTCCTGTTAAGAGCAGTAGCGAAAGATGAAGTTCCGTAAGTGAAAGATGAATTTGTCGTTAAGGCATTATAATCAAATACCCAGTCGTTCATAGGCCAGTTAATAACAACGTTTTTAATCGATGCAGTATAATAAATGTCATAACAAAGACCTTTAATATTTTCCGTGTCTTTAGATGCGGGGTTAACGTCTATATAAACGTTTTCAACGGTACCTTGAATAGTACGAGCAAAAATACCTGAAAGCGGAGTTGAGTTACTGCCGTCTGCTTGACCAATTGCATTAAGATTAACAAACGCTACGTTTCTAACAGCCGCGCCTGCTTTAATACTGTGGAAAATACCGTAACCCTTATGGTTTTGCCATGCGCCGAAACCTGCAGCCTTTAATACGGGATAAGATGCTTCGGTAACGTTACCAGCGTAATAGTTCTTAACTTCAACGGTAGCGTTAGAAATAGTGTTTCCCATACCGTCGAATATTCCAGTGAAACCAACGTTACCCATCTTATAAATAGCACTAGAATAATAAGCGGTATCATAGTTGTTATAGAAGGTGTAACCCGTCATATCAATATCGTTAGCAAGAACGTAAACGCCGTCGTGCGCCTTAAATTCTACGGTTTCGTAGTTTTCTTCCATATATTTTAAGTCGTACTTGCCGTAGTCAAGAGCGTCCTTAACTTGTTGAGCGGTAGATAAAACGTCAGTTGCGTATAAAACGTTGATAATAGTTAAGTTGTTTTGGCTATCAAATACGAAAATATCTTCGTAAGTACCTTTCTTTGCAACAACGTCATCAGCGTTAAAAGTGATTGCACCGTCGTTGATAACGTAATCTTCATTAGCAACTAAAGTATCGTTACCGATAACGAGTTGAGAAACGTCTTGCGCGTCAAATTTAGCGATAACGTTATCATCGTCATCAACGTAAGTTTTTACATTTTTAACTTTACCGTCACCGAGATATGCTTTTGCTTTTTCAGCCCAAGCTTCATTAGATTGAAGGCGAGCGGCAACTTTTATCATAGAAGAAGTGTATTCGTTATCGGTATAAATTACACCGCTGTCAGTTTCAACGAAAGAAACGGCAGTTAATTCCATAGCGTATAACTTTCTCATTACTTCTTTTATTTCATCGTTAGTAGGATCAACTTCTGCAAACTTTTCAGGCCACTTATTTTTCATAAGTTTGGCAACTTCACTATCGTTGTAAACGATTGAAGTGCTCCAAGTAAAGCCTGTTTTTTCTGCATAGTTTGGTTTAGAAATGAATTTTACCGCTTCGGTATCTTCTTTGTTGTCGTTAACAGACTTTTCTCTACTGAAAGCATTAGCCTTATCAGCAGGGAAAATAAGAGTACCAAAATTGTAAACGGTAGAATCGTTTTCAGTAAACCAAGCGTCGGTTACCTTAGATTCAAAACGTAAACCGTAGTTACCGTCAGTTTCCTTAGAGCCGTCACGAATAGACGCCCCTTCCGTAACTTCAAACGCTGAAGTTTCATCTGCTAAAACGCTAGCAGAAGGGATAGAAGTAATTCCACTTACAACAACGCAAAAGATTAAAGCAACACCTAATAATTTAAGAGCAATAGATCTAAACGATTTGTTCATAATCTCCCCCCCTATTAAGCAAGCCAGTCGGACTCAAGCCAACTTTCTTTCACGTGTGCGTAACTTGTGGTTACAGACGTAGTAACAATGTCAACCACGTTGTAGTTAACAACGTTAATCGACGGAGTTAAATAGGATTTTTTCATAATAAATTCCCCCTATAAAAACTTTCTAACAAGTTTTCAACAAGTTTAATTTTTTAAGCCCGTCAATGCTGTGTGTTTTGTGTGTAAACACAAAACAGCGAATATTCGCTGTATTTTTCTTTTATTAGAAATAAAAGTTATCGATAATTTTAATAAAACTATGTATAATTTAATTCAAATTATGCAAGTTTATAATTTAATTTTAATATGACTAAAAGTCAATAACTACTCTATATTTGACTTTAATTGTATAAATATTGACTTTTGAAGTAAGTTTATTTGTACAAACTGCCAAATATTTTATAAATTGCAAAGTTTTTTCTCGTTAAACTTATACAACTTCTCAATCTTATTATACATCTACAAAATAGCCAATTCTACTCAAAAACCGCAAAATTCTATCCAAAAAGTTAGATTTAATTAAAATTAAAACTATTTTTACTATATTTGGATACACGCACGAGTCTAATTATATTTTACTTGCTATGAAAAGAGCAATAAATAACTTAAAGTGACTTTTATTTATTAAAATGTGACTTGTTTTATTTTTTGGTTGTAATTTTACGCTAAAAAAGCGGGGGCATCAAGTCCACGCATTTTTAGTTGTAACTTTACGTTAAAAAAGCGCGGGCATCAAGCCCACGCTTAACTCAAAGTTGAGTTGAAATCTATTTTAAGGCGTCAAAAACAAGTTAGGCGAGGCGTTTGCGTTTTTGGGAAAGGGAGCGACCTTGTTGGTCGCAGGAATTTCGGAAAACTGCAAAGAACAAAGCATAGCGCCGTTTATAACGGAATAAAAAAAGCAAGGCATCGAGCCTTGCATTTTTTATGTCTTAAAATTATATCTTATATATCCAGCCGAACTTATCTTCAACAGTACCCCATTGAATACCAGTTAAAGTGTCGTAAAGCATTTGAGTAACTTCGCCAATTTTTCCACCTGATACGGGATATTTAACCCCGTCGTACATAAGTTCACCGATAGGTGAAATTACCGCAGCAGTTCCGCAACCGAACGCTTCTTCTAAAGCGCCCGTTTTCATAGCGTCTAAAAGTTCGTCAACCGATAAAAGCCTTTCTTCAACTTCAAAGCCCTTTGATTTTAACACTTCAATACAACTCATTCTCGTAATACCCGGAAGAATTGAGCCTGAAAGCATAGGCGTTACGATTTTTCCGTTGATCTTGAACATAACGTTCATTGCGCCAACTTCTTCGATATACTTTCTTTCAACGCCGTCAAGCCATAAAACTTGAGAGTAGCCTTTATCTTCGGCGCGCTTGCCCGCTCTTGTTGATGCAGCGTAGTTACCACCGCATTTAGCATAACCCGTACCACCGCGAACGGCTCTAACGTCTTCGTTTTCAATCATAATCTTTACGGGGTTGATACCTTCTTTATAATAACTGCCAACGGGTGACGCGATAATTACGAACTCTGCGTTGTGAACGGCGTGAACGCCTAACGCTTCGTCGTTACCAAACATAAACGGTCTTAAATATAACGAAGTTCCGCTTGCGCTCGGAGTCCACTCTTGCTCAATTTCAACAAACTTTGTGAGCAATTCAAAAGCAACGTCTTCATCAATAGTTGGAAGGCAAAGTCTTTCAGCCGAACGATTAAGTCTTTTAACGTTTTCCATAGGTCTAAACATTTGAACACCACCGTCTTTTCTTCTATACGCTTTTAAGCCTTCGAAGATTTCAGCGCCGTAGTGAAGAACGGTGCTTGCAGGGTGAATAGAAAGGTTTTCAAACGGAACTATTCTCGCGTTGTGCCAACCTTTTTCCGCGTTCCAAGTTATCATAGCCATGTGGTCGGTAAAGTATTTACCGAAACCAAGCACGCTACTATCGGGTTTTACTTTTTTATTGCTTGTTAATTGAATTTTAATCTCCATAGTTCGCTCCTATTTCCATTGCTTTTTTATTAACTTCAAGCATGTCTGCACGCTTAGCAGATATTACCTTTTTAAGAGTTGCTTCAATGGAATTTTCATCGTATTCGCCGGTAACTTTTAAGAGTTTGCCAACGATAATCATGTTTGCAAGCGTAGGACAGTTGTTTTCACTTGCCAAACGAGTTGCAGGAAGATAAATAACTTCAACGTCAGTTCTGTTTACCTTTCTATCAATCAAGGTGCTATCAAGTATGATAGTTCCGCCCGCTCTTACGGTATTTTCAAACTTATCAAGCGATGGAAGGTTCATTGCGATTAAAACGTCAGGCGCGTCAACGATAGGAGAACCTATACTTTCATCGCTAACGATAACCGAACAACTTGCCGTACCGCCACGCATTTCAGGGCCGTAAGACGGAAGCCAACTTACGTTCTTTTCGTCGGTTAAGCCTTTGTATGCTAAAAACTTACCAGAGAAAAGTATGCCTTGACCACCGAAACCAGAGAATAAATATTTAGTAGTTTTCATAATTATTTACTCTCCTTATTAGATCTATCTTTGTAAACGCCGAGCGGATAATACGGAATCATCTTTTCGTCTACCCATTTAAGAGCGTCCTTAGGAGTTAAACCCCAGTTGGTTGGGCAAGTTGATAAAACTTCAACGAGTGAGAAACCTTTCTTGTCAATTTGGTTTTGGAAGGCTTTTTTGATTGCCTTCTTGGCGTTCTTAACTGCTTTAACGCTGTTTACGGTTACTCTTTCAAGGTATTCAGGGCCGTCTAAAGTTGAGAGCATTTCGCAAACTCTAACGGGGAAACCGCAAGCTTGAACGTCTCTACCGTACGGAGAAGTTTGAGTTACTTGACCTGGAAGAGAAGTGGGCGCCATTTGACCACCCGTCATACCGTAAATTGCGTTGTTTATAAAGATTATCGTAATGTTTTCATTACGAGCGGCTGCGTGAACGGTTTCAGCCATACCGATTGACGCTAAGTCACCGTCACCTTGATAAGTGAAAACGATATGTTCTTCTGGGTTTGCTCTTTTAACGCCCGTTGCAACGGCAGGCGCTCTACCGTGAGCGGCTTCAATCATATCGCAATTAAAATAATTGTACGCCATAACTGAACAACCTACGGGAGCAATACCGATAGTTCTTCCTTCAATGCCGAGTTCGTCGATAACTTCGGCAACTAATCTATGAACTATGCCGTGAGTACAACCGGGGCAATAGTGCATAGAAATATCTGCAAGTGATTTAGGTTTATCAAATACTACTGCCATTTTCTTATTCCCCCTTTGCGTATTTTTCAATCTCTGCAAGTACTTGCTCGGTTGACGGAATCATACCGCCTGCACGGTTGCATAAAGTAACGGGTACTTTACATTCAACCGAAAGTTTAACGTCTTCAATCATTTGACCCATAGAAAGTTCTACGCAAACGATATGCTTTGCTTTACCTACGATTTTTTCGTATGCTTTCTTGGGGAACGGCCATACCGTAATAGGACGGATTAAGCCTACTTTAATGCCTTTCTTTCTCGCTTCGTCAACAGCGTTCTTAGTTACTCTTGACGCAATACCGTAAGCGGTAACGATAATTTCAGCATCGTCTACTTTATATTCTTCCCACATTGCTTCCGTTTCTTCGATTTGTTTGTATCTTTCGTAACGAGCAAAGTTGAACTTTTCAAGTTCTTCAGGAATAAGAGATAAAGAGTTTACGATATTGTGCTTTCTCTGCATCTTAGTGCCGTTAGTTGCCCAAGGCTTATTAGGCGCAGGCGCAACTTCAAAGTCAAGTTCAACAGGTTCCATCATTTGACCCATCGTACCGTCTGCAAGTATCATAGACGTCATTCTATATTTATCTGCAAGTTCAAAACCCTTTACCGTCAAAGACGCCATTTCTTGAACGCTACCCGGAGCAAGAACTATCATGTGGAAGTCACCGTGACCGCCACCGCGAGTTGCTTGAAAATAATCTGATTGGCTAGGTTGAATACCGCCAAGACCGGGGCCACCGCGTTGAACGTTGATTACAACTGCGGGAAGATCAGCGCCGGCAAGGTATGATAAACCTTCGCTTTTAAGCGAAATGCCCGGGCTTGAAGAACTAGTCATTACTCTATAACCAGCCGCAGATACGCCGTAAACCATATTGATTGCGGCAATTTCACTTTCCGCTTGTAAGAAAGTTCCACCTATTTTAGGCATCTTCTTAGCCATATAAGCGGCAATTTCCGTTTGCGGAGTTATGGGATAACCGAAATAGTGCATGCAACCTGCTTTGATTGCCGCTTCGGCTATTGCTTCGTTTCCTTTCATTAAAACTTTATTTGCCATAGTCTTATTTCTCCACTCTTATAATGCAGTCAGGACACATCGTAGCGCAGAAAGCGCAACCGATGCAGTCTTGTTCCCTAACCGCTTCAACGGGCTTATGCCCTTTTTTGTTAATTTTATTTGCTGAAAGTTCTAAAACTTTCTTTGGGCAAACATCAACGCAAAGTCCACAGCCTTTGCAATTATCAACGTTAATTGTAAGTTTTGCCATAATTTTCTCCTTTATATCTTTTTCTGTAAAGTCATAGGATAAAGATTTTTTATTTTATCTTTCAACTCACCGTATAAACTTTGTTTTACGGTGGTATATTTTACTTTTACGTTTAACGCCTTTGCTATTTCTTCGGCGTAGGATAGAGAAGTTAAAACGTCTTCCCCGGTGGTGAGTTCACCGAGATTAGAGTTGTTTATAACTCCCGTGAATTTAATCTTGCACGCAGTTTCTATCTCTTTTGCAACTTCTATCGTAGAATTTACGTCAGGCGTGAGCGGACGGTAGCAGTTTACAACGAGTAGCATATCATAGTCGTTTTCTTCTAAGATTTTGGGCGTTAACCTACCGAGCGCCAACGCTCCCCTATCGTCCCCACCAACGTCAACTATCATTTGATAACTTTTATCGTCGGTTATAGCGTACATCTCTTGCGGAAGAGCGGGAATATCTACGTTAGAGCCAGCGTACTCGGAAGAAATCAAACGGATATTTCTTGAATTGAAATCTTCAATGCTATCTTTAGTTCTAAAATACGGATTGACTATATCAAGGTCGGCAACGGCAACTTTATCGTAATCTTTTTTTAGATTAAACGCAAGATTTACGGCAAAATTAGTTTTCCCGCTACCGTAATGCCCTGAAATAATCGTTATTCTTTTTAATTCGTTCATTTTGTTTTTATAAATCGATTTTTAATAAAGCCTATTTTATGCTCACTATAATTCGTTAGTTACGAGTTAGGCGAGGCTCGACGGCAATCTCGTTGGGCGTAATAGACCTTTTTGGTCATTACGGTCACGAGTTGACGGCAGAAACAAAGCATAACGAAGTAAATAACGGATTAGAGTTTGTTTCGTAGAAATGAATTAGAAGCAAGCAAGACAAGGCTCGGCAAGACTTTGTCGGGTGCAATAGACCTTTTTGGTCATTGCAATCGCAAAGGCTTGACAGTTAACGCAGTATTGCGACGCTTATAATTTATTTCTTTGGATTTTACCGCTTATAGTCTTGGGCAACTCATCTCTAAACACAACTATTCTTGGATACTTGTAAGGAGCGGTATGCTCTTTTACGTATTTTTGAATTTCTTTCTTTAATTCTTCGCTAGGAACTGTTCCTTTGGTTAAAACGATGCTCGCTTTTACTACTTGACCGCGAACTTCATCGGGTTCAGCGGAAACGCCACACTCTAATACGTAAGGAAGTTCCATTATTACAGACTCAATCTCAAATGGTCCGATACGGTAGCCACTTGACTTAATAACGTCGTCAACTCTACCAACGTACCAATAGAATCCGTCTTCATCTCTCCAAGCGGTATCGCCCGTGTGATAATAACCGTCGTGCCATACTTCTTTGGTCTTTTCTTCATCACGATAATAACCTTTGAATAATCCGCAAGGCGCTTTATCGCCGATTTTAATAACGATTTCGCCCGTTTCACCAACTTCTACGGATCTTCCGTCACTATCAACAATGTCAACGTCGTATATCGGAGCGGGCTTGCCCATTGAACCTATCTTATGCGGAGCGCCCGTCATATTACCGATAATCATCGTGCTTTCCGTTTGACCGAAACCTTCCATTATTTGAAGACCGGTAATCTTTTCAAATTGACGGTAAACTTCGGGGTTTAAGGCTTCTCCAGCCGTCGTCATGTGCTTAACCGAAGAAAGGTCGTATTTAGAAATATCTTCCTTTACGAGCATTCTAAGCATTGTTGGCGGAGCGCAGAAAGTTGTAATTTTATGTTTTGCAAACATCGGGAGAATTTCACTTGCGTCAAAACGGTCGAAGTCGTAAACGAAAATCGCGCCTTCGCAAAGCCATTGACCGTAGAGTTTACCCCACATAGCCTTTGCCCAACCGGTATCTGAAATAGTAAAGTGCAAGCCGTTTGGATCAACGTTGTGCCAATACTTAGCCGTGTGGAAATGGCCGAGCGGATAAGTGTGCGAGTGCGCTGCAATCTTTGGATAACCAGTCGTTCCACTCGTGAAGAACATAAGCATAAGGTCTTCACCGCAAGCACAATCTTCAGTCTTTTCAAAATGAGTTGAGAAAAGTTTATACTCTTCGTCAAAAGTGCGCCAACCTTCACGCTCGCCGTTTACTATAATCTTGGTAGTAACGCCGGGGCAAGCGGGTAAAGTTTCTTCGATACGCGACGGAATATTATCGTCTATCGTAGAAATAACCGCAGATACGCCAGCCGCATTGAAACGATATTCAAAATCGTGCGGTTGAAGTTGGTTGGTTGCAGGAATTGCAATCGCGCCGAGTTTGTTAAGACCGAGCATTGCAAACCAATATTGATAATGGCGCTTTAATACGAGTAAAACTCTATCGCCCTTTTTAATTCCAAGCGACTTAAAATAGTTTGCCGCGCGGTTAGATTCCTTTTTAATATCCTTGAAGGTAAATCTTCTTTCAGTTTTATCCTTCGAGATATGGAGCATAGCAAGTTTGTCAGGGTCCTTTTCGGCAATCTCGTCCATAACGTCGAAAGCAAAGTTGAATTTTTCGTGATTTTTGAACTCAATTTTAGTAGGCGTTCCGTTTTCGTTACGATCAACGTCTATAAAGTTTTTGTAAATTCTCGGTTTCTTGCCATCGTCGATAAGTTTAGACTTGCTCTCGATAATCTTGCTTTCTTTAAGTTCGGGAATAGGCTCGCCCGTCGGATTTAATACGATTGCGTAGAAAGTACAATCTTTTCCGCCAACCGCCCTTAAACCGTGCGGTGCTTCAGAATTATAATAAATACTGTCACCCGGGTTTAACACTACTTTGTGATTGCCCACTTGAACAAGCAAGTTACCGTCGACGATAATATCACATTCTTGACCGTCGTGCGTGGTAAGTTCTAAAGGCTTATCTTGCTCTTCATCGGAATATTTGCTAACTACGAACAAAGGTTCTGCAATTCTAGACCTAAAAGAACTTGCCAAGTTATAATACGTCATACCGTGAGCGTTACCTACGTTTTGACCGTTACCACTTCTAGTTACCGTGAAGGCTTTAAGTTTAGGGCTGTAACCTTCTATAATATCGGTAACGTCAACTTTTAACGCGTTTGCGCAACGATAAATAAAGGCAAAGTTCAAATCGCTCTTGCCGTTTTCACAATTTAGGTACTCTTCTTCGCTAACGCCCGTTTTGAAAGCCATATCGGAAATCGAAAGGTTTTCTATTAAGCGAAGTTCCTTAATTCTGTTTGCTATTTCTTGAATTTTGATAGTAAGTTGTTCCATGTTTATCCTTTTGCGGAACGGTGTTAAAAAAACCCGTCCCATAGTCTAGTAAACTTTGAGACGAGTTTTATCCCGCGGTACCACTCAATTTGCAACCTGATAGTTGCCACTTTAGAATCTAACAATTCCTATTCATTAACGCAGAAATCACGGAGAAGTTCTACTTGCTATTTTGCTTTCTTCTTCTCGGCTCGGAAACTACAACCTTATATCTTCTCGCTACGGCTCGCACCAAACGCCGTTCTCTGTAAACGAGCTTTAATACAAGGACTTTTCGTCATTGCCTTTAATTAAATTATTATTAATTTAACACTAAATTGACTTTATGTCAACGATTTTTAATTGATTTTTTACAAAAACGGCTTATGCCTTGCTCGCAAAATTAGTTAAAAGCGCACGTTTTAAGGCTCGACCAACTCAAAATTTATTAAAATTTGTATAAGCCGTCAAAAACAAGCTAGGCAAGGCTCGACTAACTCAAAATTTATTAAAATTTGTATAAGCCGTCAAAAACAAGCTAGGCGAGGCGTTTGCGCTTTTGTGGAAGGGAGCGACCTTGTTGGTCGCAGGAATTTCACAAAACGCAAAGAACAAAGCATAGCGCCGTTTTTCACGGATTAGAGCTTGTTTCGTTGGATCTTACCGCTTATAGTTTTGGGAAGTTCATCCTTAAACACTACTACTCTTGGATATTTGTAGGGAGCGGTATGCTCTTTTACGTAATTTTGAATTTCTTTCTTTAATTCTTCGCTAGGAACTGTTCCTTTAGTTAAAACGATGCTCGCTTTTACTACTTGACCGCGAACTTCATCGGGAACGGCGGAAACGCCACACTCTAAAACGTAAGGAAGTTCCATTATTACAGATTCAATTTCAAAAGGTCCGATACGATAGCCACTTGACTTAATAACGTCGTCAACTCTGCCAACGTACCAAAAATACCCGTCTTCATCTCTCCAAGCGGTATCGCCCGTGTGATACAATCCATCGTGCCAAGCTTCACTTGTCTTTTCGGTATCACGATAATATTCTCTAAATAAACCACAGGGGACACTCTTGTCCGTATGAATTACTATTTCGCCAACTTCACCTGCGGGAACGCTATTTCCGTCACTATCGACAACGTCAACGTCGTATTGCGGATTTGCCTTTCCCATAGCGCCTATCTTCGGCGTAGTTCCGTAAAGATTTGCTATTGCAAGCGTCGTTTCAGTTTGACCGAAACCTTCCATTATCTCTAAACCCGTTGCCTCTTTGAACTTATTGAAAACTTCGGGGTTTAAGGCTTCGCCAGCAGTAGTCATATGGTGAATTGAAGAAAGGTCGAATTTAGATAAATCGCCACGGATAAGCATGCGGAGCATTGTTGGCGGAGCGCAGAAAGTAGTTATGCCGTACTTTGCAAACATTGGGAGAATATCGTTTTCGTCAAACCTATCAAAGTCGTACACAAATACCGCGCCTTCGCAAAGCCATTGACCGTAGAGTTTACCCCAAAGTGATTTACCCCAACCGGTATCTGAAATAGTCAAGTGAAGACCGTCTCTTTCACAACAATGCCAATATTTTGCCGTTACGAAATGGCCGAGCGCGTAAGTGTGCTTATGCGATGCCATTTTTGGATTACCTGTCGTTCCGCTCGTAAAGAACATAAGAGCGGGGTCATCACCACAAGAACAATCTTTTGAGCGCTCGTATTTACCCGTGAATAAGGGGTATTCTTTATCGAAATCACGCCAGCCGTCTTTTTGACCGCCAACCATTATTAAATGCTCTACTTGCGGGCATTTTTTAGCGGCGCTTTGAGCGTATTCAAAAGTATCGCCGTCCGCCGTGCAAACTATTGCCTTAACTCCTGCGGAGTTATATCTATATTCAAAATCGTGTTCTTTAAGTTGATTCGTAGCAGGAATTGCAACTGCGCCAAGCTTGTGAAGAGCAACCATACAGAACCAGAATTGATAGTGGCGCTTGAGAACTAACATTACTTTATCGCCCTTTTTAATTCCAAGCGAAGTGAAGTAGTTAGCAACGCGGTTTGATTCGGTTTTTATATCCTTGAAGGTAAATCTTCTTTCGTTTTTAGCCCTATCTAAATGGAGCATAGCGAGTTTTTCAGGATATTTATTTGCAATTTCATCAACGATATCAAAACCGAAGTTGAAAGTGCTGGTGTTTTTGAAGTTGATTGATAAAAGTTTGCCGTTATCGTCTTCCTTAGTGTCGACGAATTTTTCACACACCAAACTTTCGCTCTTCTTAGCAGACATAACGCTCTTTCTAACCACGGGTTCATCCGTATGATCGCCAGACATTACCACCGCAACGAACGTACAACTTTTCCCACCTATTGCAATCATTCCGTGGGGAATTGAAGAATTGTAAAAAATACTATCCCCTTCGGATAAAATTTCAGTATGATCGCCTACTTGAACTTTTAATTGACCACTCAAAATAAGGTCGAATTCTTGACCTGAGTGAGTTGCTAAATGGATAGGCTTGTTTAATTGACTTGCAGAATACTCGTAAGTAACGTAATAAGGTTCTGCAAGTTTATCTTTGAACTTTGGGGCAAGGTTTGCAATATCAATACCGTCTTCCTTTGCCGTTTCTTGACCTTGACCTTTTCTCGTAACGGTATAAGTTGAAAGTTTTGCAGATCTTCCTTCTAAAAGATCAGTCATATCAACGCCAAACGCCAAGGCGCATTTGTGAATAAATGAGAAAGGAATATCTACTTTTCCACTTTCATACGAAAGATATTGTTGCTCGGTAACGTTAGTTTTTTCTGTCATTTCAGCAACGGAAAAGCCCATAATTTCACGCAACTCCTTAATTCTAGTTGCTATCTCCGATAACTGACTTAAAGTGTTGTTTGTGTTCATTGTTGTTTCCCTCCCTTAAAAAGATTTTTTATAATAAAAAAATCGCCTCAAATTGCTTTGAGACGAATGTTATAACATACGCGGTACCACTCAAATTGTAGTTATATAACTACCACCTTCAGAGTCTAACAACTCCTATGCACTAACGTAGCAAGCACGGAAAGCGCTACTTGGGAAACACCCTTTTGAACTTTCAGCTCGGAAGTGATAAGATTTCTAACTAATTTTATCGGGATCACACCATCCCCGACTCTCTGAAAAACCCTATTAGAATCCGTCTTCGTCATAGCTTTTCTATTAAGATAAAAAAAGTTTAACATTTTGATTTTTCGTTGTCAACTATTTTTTATAATTTTTTTAACTTTTTTACTTTCTTTGGCGAAACGCCGTATTGTTTCTTATACTTATAAGAAAAGTAATTGCTATCGTTAAATCCGCAAGCAAAAGCGACGGCGTGAACCGATCTTCCCGGCTCGTTTTTAAGCATATATTCCGCCTTTTGAAGCCTGAAAAGCGTTAGGTATTCTGAAAAATTAAAACCCGTTTCTCGCTTAAACGTTCTTGACAAATGCTCGGCGCTTACCGATAAAAGTTCCGCTACCTGCGATAAAGTTATTTCTTGGGAAAAATTTTCTTGAATATATTTTATCGCCTTGCCGATAAACTCGCTACCGACCGTTTCTTCTTCTTGGTCGGCGTTTCTAACGAGCAAAAATATAAGTTCGCCCGTTAAACATTTGAGCGCATCTAAAGAATACTCGTCGTTTTTTTGATATTCTTCAGAAATTCTCTCCATAACCTTTTCACATTGAGCAGTTATGTTACTCTTTTTGAAAAAGTGGGGCAAATTCTTAATTGCTTTTTTAACGCTATCGGGAAGAAAATCTCCTGAACAGTTTATAAGCCAACGGTCGTGAAAGTCAACGTCGTAATTAGTTTTATGAATAATTCCGCTCGGAATAAACACTAAATCGCCCGTTTCAACCCTATAAGATTTATCGTCTATAAAGTAATTGCAACTACCTTTTTTCATATAATATATTTCAAGTAGAGAGTGGTAGTGACTGCTAGACTTATTCCCCTTGATTTTGGATGCCTTATCAAAATAATATTCGCTTGAATCTACAAAACTTTTATCTGCCATAATTTAACACCTTTATTAGATTATACCATAGCATATCAAAAAAATCAAGATTTTTAGTAGTTTTTGTCAATCAAATTAAGGAAATATTGATAGTTTTGATATAAAATAAATTCAAAGCCTATTATGGAGGACAAAATTTATGAACTTTGAAAAGAAAATAAGAACAGAAAAGATTATTCAATTTGGCGAAGGCGGTTTCCTTCGTGGTTTCGTTGATTGGATGCTTCAAAAACTTAACGACAACGGTAGTTTTGAAGGCAACGTCGTAGTAGTTCAACCCATTGAACAAGGTATGTGCGATATGCTTGAAAAGCAAAACTGCATTTACACTCACCTTATCCGCGGTGTTGAAGGCGTTGAAAAAACGGTTGTTGACGTTATTTCTAGATGCGTTAAACCTTACGACGATTGGAACGCTTATTTAGATTTAGCAAAAAATCCCGATTTTAGATTCGTTGTTTCTAACACTACTGAATCTGGTATCGTATATTCAAGCGAAGATAAGATTACAGACGCTCCGCCTAAAACTTTCCCCGCTAAAGTAACTTTACTTTTGAAAAAGAGATTCGACCTTGGTCTTAAAGGATTTATCTTCCTTCCTTGCGAACTTATCGACAGAAATGGTGACAACCTTAAAAAGTGCGTTTTATCTTACGCTGACCTTTGGAATTTGGGCGATGATTTTAAGGCGTGGATTGAAAAGGACAACGTTTTCTGCAACACCTTAGTTGACCGCATCAACACGGGTTATCCGCGTGGCGAAGAACTCAACCTTGGTTATGAAGACAATATGGTTAACACTTCAGAATACTTCCACTTATGGGTAATCGAGTGCGATTACGATCTTGAAAAGGAACTTCCTTTCAAGAGCGCAGGTCTTAACGTTATCGTTACTAAAGATAAACTCTCTATGTATAGAACTAGAAAGGTTAGAATCTTAAACGGCGCTCACACTTCACTTGTTCCGTACGCTTTACTTGAAGGGTACGACACGGTTAAGAGTTGTATCGACAGCGAAAAGATGCTCGCTCACATTAGAGCGTGCGTGTTTGATGAAATTATTCCTACGCTCGACCTTCCAAAGGACGAACTCGTTGAATACGCCGAAGGCGTAATTGGAAGATTCGCTAACCCTTATATCAAGCACTATCTTTCTTCAATTGCATTAAACTCCGTTTCAAAATTCAAAGTTAGAGTTCTTCCTTCTATCCTTGAATATATTAAAAGATATAACAAAATGCCTGAAACGTTACTTTTCAGTTTTGCAAAACTTATTGATTTTTATAAAACTGATATGACTAACGACGATCCTGACGTTGTTGAATTTATGAAAACTCACGGCGTTAAAGAAATTTTAGCAAACGATAAACTTTGGGGAGAAGATTTAACTTTCCTTACCCAAGAGGTAGAAAAATATGTTAATAAATAAACTTGACAACGTTGAAGTTAACTTAAACGACGGGCATAAGTACGCCATTAGAGATATCAAAAAGGGCGAACACATCATTAAATACGGCAACCCTATCGGCCACGCGACCGAAGATATTAAAAAGGGCGACCACGTTCACTCTCACAACGTTAAAACTAACTTATCTGGAAACATAACTTACGTTTACGAACCCGAATTTTACGATATTCAAAAAGAAGATTCTTCCCTTACCTTTTTAGGTTACGTTAGAGATAACGGCGACGTTGGTATTAGAAATGAAATTTGGATTGTAAATACCGTTGGTTGCGTTAACAAAGTTGCCGAGGCAATCGCTAAAAAGACGGGGGCTAAATGTTTCCCCCACCCGTTTGGCTGTTCTCAACTTGGCGACGATCAAAAAATTACTCAAACAATACTTAAAGGTATGGTTAATCACCCCAACGCCGCAGGCGTTTTAGTTCTCGGTTTGGGCTGTGAAAACAACAATATCGAACTCTTCAAAACCGTTCTCGGCTCTTGGGATTCAAAAAGAGTTAAGTTCCTTAACACTCAAGACGTTAAGAACGACGTTAAAGAAGGCGTTAAACTCGTAAAAGAACTTCAAAAGTACGCTAAAAAGTTTAAGCCACAACCTATCCCCATTTCAAAACTCAAACTCGGTCTTAAATGCGGTGGGAGCGACGGTTATAGCGGTATAACCGCTAACCCGCTCGTAGGCAGGCTTTCAGATAAACTTATCGCTATGGGCGGAAGTTGCGTTTTAACCGAAGTTCCTGAAATGTTCGGCGCAGAGCATTTGCTTATGAAACGCGCGGAAAACGAAGAAGTTTTCAATAAAACCGTTAAACTTATCAACGATTTTAAGGACTATTATACAAGGCACAACCAAGTTATTTACGAAAACCCGTCCCCGGGCAATAAAAAAGGCGGTATTACAACGCTTGAAGAAAAGTCGCTTGGCTGTATTCAAAAGGGTGGGCTTTCAAAGGTGGTTGACGTTCTCGATTACGGCGACGTTCTTACTAAAAACGGACTTTCTTTATTAAACGGACCGGGAAACGATATCGTAGCGATTACCAACCTTATGGCGTCGGGCGTACATATCATTTTATTCACGACCGGTCGTGGAACTCCCGTAGGCGCTCCCGTTCCAACTATCAAAATTGCAACAAATCACTCGTTGGCGGAGAGAAAACCAGAGTGGATTGACTTTGACGCTAGCCCCGTTTTAGACGGAAATCCGCTTACCGACGAACTTCTTAATTACGTCGTTTCCGTTGCAAGCGGTAAAAAGACTAAAAACGAAATTCACGATTATCGTGAAATATCAATATTTAAGGACGGTGTTACCTTATGAGTTTTATAAAAGACAATTTTATGCTTAAAAACAAAACGGCAAGAAAACTTTACAAAATGGTTAAAGATTTGCCGATTATCGACTACCATTGTCACTTAAACCCCAAAATGATTGCCGAAAACTATCAATTTAGAAATGCTTTCGACCTTTTCTTGGGTGGCGACCACTATAAGTGGCGTCAAATGAGAACTAACGGAGTTACCGAAGATTTTGTCACTGGAGATAAAGACGAATACGCAAAATTTTTAGAATTTGCTAAAACATTACCCCTTCTCATCGGAAACCCCCTTTATCATTGGACGCATCTTGAACTTAAAAGATACTTCGGCATAGACAAAACGCTTAACGAAGATACTTGCAAGGAAATTTGGGACAAAGTTAACGAGTGCTTAGCAAAAGAAGAGTTCCGTGCGCAAGAACTTATCAAACGCTCTAACGTTGAAGTTATTTGTACTACGGACGACCCTGCCGATAGCCTTGAATATCACGAGCAGTTAAAAGACTTCCCCGTGAAGATTTTACCTACTATGCGCCCTGATAAACTTATGAACATTGACCAAGCAACTTTCAAGCCTTATCTTGAACAAATAGGCGCAAAATCTTATAGCGAAATTGAAAAATTTATCGTTGATAGAATTAAATTCTTCCACGACCACGGTTGTAGGCTTTCAGACCACGCTTTAGAATACGTTCCGTATTCCGAAGGCAACCCCGAAGAAGTGTTTAACAAATTTATGAACGGCGAAACTCTTTCAAAAGAAGAAATCGACGCTTATAAATGCGCTATCTTAAAAATTTGCGCTAAAGAATACGTTAAACTTTCTTGGACTATGCAACTTCATATCGGCGCGCTTAGAAACAACAACTCTAAAATGTATGAAAAAATGGGCGCAGACGTTGGATTTGACAGTATTAACGACCTTTGCATTGCTGAAAACTTAGCAAAATTCCTTAACTCTTTAGAGCGTGACGACGTTCTTCCCAAGACTATTCTTTATACTCTTAATCCTAAGGACAATTACGTTCTCGCCACTATGCTTGGAAACTTCCAAGGCGGTGGAATCCCCGGAAAAATTCAATTTGGTTCGGGTTGGTGGTTTAACGACCAAAGAGACGGCATGATTGATCAAATGCGTTCGCTCGCTAACCTTGGCATGATTGCAAGATTCGTTGGTATGCTCACGGATAGTAGAAGTTTCGTTTCTTACACTCGCCACGAATATTTTAGAAGAATAATGTGCAACTTAATCGGCGAGTGGGTTGAAGACGGGGAATTCCCCAAAGACTATAAAGTTTTAGAAAAAATCGTAAAAGGCATTGCTTACGAAAACGCTAAAAACTACTTTAAGTTCTAAAAGAACTTATAATATAAAAAACGCGGTGATTTTTCACCGCGTTTTTTATTGCAATTACTAACTAGATCTTTAATAATTTGCGTGTATTTTCAAAAACTAAAAGTATTTCTTGATATTTTTCTAAACTCTCTATCTCGCCCGCTGTGAGATAATCCCAACCGTTAGGATTTTCGCTTTGAAGTTCCCACTCTAAAGTATTGTAAGTTACGGGGGAAACGCCAACTTGCCCCGACGCTAACACTCTAACCGTTATTAGCCCGTCTGTTATAAATATAGTTCCGTGTGATAATTTTATTCCTTTCATTTTACTTATATTTTATAAAGATAAACGAATTTGGCTCTCCGCCTATAAGCCTTACCTTATCCCCTTTAATTTTTACTTTTAAGTTAGAAGAGTTATAAAGGACGGATAATTTTTTGCCTTTTAAGTTTACGTTAAAATCATAGATTTTATCGCTATTTTTTTCTTTGAATAAAAGAAGGTATCCGCCACCTACTTTGTCGCTTGCTCTAAAACCCGTAAAGCCTATTCCCGAAGGACTTTCGCCGATAGGCTCGATAAAGCAGTTTGTAAGTGAATTTCTCTCTTTTTTATAAACGGAAATTATCGCTTGAAGTTTAACTTTATCTTCTTCGCTTAAATTTTGCATCTCCATCCACAAAAGTGGGTTTGCAACCATTGAAATCGCAAACGCATAGTCTTGAGAATAAGTGTTGACAGCTAAGCTATCCCCTTCGTACATATCAAGGTTGCTTGAAACGTTACAAACTTCTATTTGGAAACGCGCTGTTGGAACGTATTTAGAAAGTTCCCAAAGGTTTTTGAGCGTTCTATAAGGATAGTAAGTTCTACCCCTTGTAAATCTGTTTTCTAAGAACAAATTGCCGAACTCTCGGTTATATAAATAACCGAAACGCTTTCCAGCCGTTATATCCATATTGATTTTTACGTTGTTTTCAGTTGCCTTTCTAATCTCTGCTAAAATCTTATAAACGTTGTTTTCGCAAGTTTTATTTTTAATTCTAATTCCGTCGATTTTGAAGGTGGAAACGCCGTGCTTATTGTAAAGTTCAATAACGTTTTTAATATCCGTTTGAAGATATTTATAATCGTCTGTTGCGTCGCAAGAATACCATAAGCCTATTTCAATACCATATTCTTTGGCTTTTTCTAAAATAGGAACTAAACCGTTTGGGAAAGTTTCTCTAACGTCCCAAAAATCTCTTTGCTGGTCGTACATGCCTTCGCCAATTTGCGCGCCACCTTTTTTAACGTGAGAACCTGCGGTATGACCTTTTTGCCAACCGTCGTCAAGTTGAACTATATCAACCCCTAAAAAGTTAGCGGTATCGAGTTCTTTGAGCATAAATTCTTCGTTTATTGAACTATCTGCGTGGCCGTCACCCCAAGTGTTAGAAAGTATTTGCGGATAGCGTTGAACGGAAGAAACTCCCCTTAAATAATACTCGTGATAATCTCTAATTACCGAGTTTTTATCGCCAACAATTACAGTTGCGGAATATAAAGGAACGTCGCTTTTTATATCAAACGGTTTATCAAAAGATAAACCGATGCCCGTTACAGCCACAGTTCTATGCTTATTGAAGAAGAAATCAAAATCGCTATATCCCGTTTGAGCAATTTTGCAAGGCGCTTCTTTTACGAGCATTACCGCTTGATTTTTAGTAAAATCGTCTACGATAAAAATATTGCCTTGATAATTTTTAGACCAAGGGCTAAAAAGTTCAAACGTTTCTTCTCTTTTTACAAGGTTGTGATCGTCAGTCGCGTCGAAAAGTTCAACTCTTGTAAGGTTTAAGTGGTTTTCATAAAACGGAACGCCAACGATACTTGCATTTTCCGGAATCCACTCTTTCATTATTACCGTTTTACCGCCAAGCACCCCGTCTGGAACAAGTTCGCTTGTAACCTTAACGTTTGAGTTAAAACGACCTTCTAAACTAACTTTTGCATTGAAAACGGGAAGATTTTCAAAGAGTGAAAGTGTGTAAAAAATGCTCGCGTCTTCCGTTTTGAAAGTCATTAAAAGTTTATCGTTTTCATCTGAATTTTCAAATAAAACGGTTGCGTTTTCATAATCAAAACCCGGGATATAAACTATTGGAAGATTTTCTTCACTATTAGTAAAATTATAGCCCGTTTTTTTATTTTTAAGGTTTTTAATAAAAACCTTACCACCTACTTTTTCAAGGTTGAGTTCTATTAAGTCGTTTCCAAAAATAACCCTGCTATTTTCAATATTACAATAAAATTTTTCCATTAAATTAACCTCGTTTCAAACGCTAAGCGTATTCCCATATTTTTAAGCATATTGCAAGCGTTTTTTACCCTTGGCGCTTTGTATTCTCTTACGTTATGCCCATCAAAGCCAACGGAAAGCCTTACCCCCGATTGCTTGATTATTTCTTGCTGGCGCTTGTTTTTGAAAAATTCGGTAACGTAATCGTGTGTTTTGAAGTCGTGAAGACTATCAAAGTTAACGTTTATCTCCCAGAAAATTCCGCATTCCGCCATTTTTCTAAAATATTTAAGCGGATCTTCGCCTAAACGATCGATAAATCTAAACATATCGGTATGCGCAATACCCACGGGGCATTTAAGCCTTTTTGCAAAAGTGAAAATATCGCCACGAGCCGTTGAACGCCCTACTTGGTCTAAGTTTTCAACGAGCGCAAAATCAAACATAGAAACGTCAGCGCCGTCTGGAAGAGCGTAACTGTCGTTACCCATTAGCGTTGAAACTTCTATTCCGCAAAGTATCTTTATTCTGTTTCTATACTTATCTCTAACCGCGCTCATGTGGTCGTAATAACGCTGAAGCGTTAAACCGTAATCTGCGGAAAGATTTGTTCCTTTATCGTAGCAGAATTCCTTTCTCGCGCAACCAACCCCGTAACTGTGGTCGCAAATTCCGAGCATTTGAATACCGCCCGCTATTGCAGTTTCAACAACCTTTTCAGGCTTGTCACTACAACAGAAAGAGTAATAAGTATGAGCATGTAAATCTTGAATAATCATAACTTCTCCTTTTATCTTTCAAATGCTCGTTAATAAACAAATTTTATCGAACCGTCGTCGAGTTCGGGTGGGGGGAAACTGTCGGTTACGACTAAATCAAATTCCGACAGGTCTTTTGCGCGGTACGTCGCGCTGGCTTCAAACTTAGTATGGTCTATAATGAGTATTCTTTTCTGCGAACGCTCAAAGGCAACCCTTTTTATTTCCTTTTGGTCGAGCGAACGTTCGTGAGTCGCTCCGCCTATAACGCAAGCGCAAGAACTGAGCATTAAGTCAAACGAGAAATCTTCAAGTTGCTTAGCCGTCCAACTACCTTGCGTCGAGTTGGTGTTATACTGCACCGCTCCGCCAAGTAAAATTAGCGTTACGTTAGGCTTTTTAGAAAGTTGAATTGCCGTTTGCAAGTTGTTAGTTACTACCGTCTTATACGAAAAGTCCATCTTTTCCGCTAACGCAAGCGCCGTTGAAGAACTGTCAATGAACACCGACTTAAAAGGCGGAATATGCGGAAGCGCTTTGCTCGCCGCCCTATCCTTTTCGCCGGGGTTTCTCTCCATACGATAAAAAAGAGAAACTTCTTCAGAGTTTTCAGGAAGGAACGCGCCACCGTGGCTTCTTTCAACCAAGCCCATGTCTTTCATTTCGGCAAGGTCACGCCTTATGGTCGCTTCGCTTACGAAAAATATTGACGCAAGTTCAGTTACGGTAACTTTTTTTTGCTCTTTGATTATACCTAAAATGCCGTCTTGCCTTTCGTTGAGCGCCATAATCTCCCTCCTTTTTCCGAAATTTAGTAAAAAAACACCGAATTTTGTTCATTTGTGTTCATTTATGTTCATATCATAGCATAAAAAAGTTTTTTTGTCAACATAATGAACATATATGGACAAAAACGAAAATATATGATATCATTTAGCCAAGAAACTGTTTATATATAACGTTTATTTGAACAAAACACGCAAATCTAAAATAATAAGGAGTTAAGTTAAAATGAAAATTCTCGTTGTAAACGCAGGTAGCTCATCACTTAAATATCAACTCTTTGATATGGCTACTAACACCGTTCTTGCAAAAGGCAACTGCGAACGTATCGGAATCGACGGCGTTATCACTCACAAATGCCCCGGCAAACCCGATTACAAAATTGAAGCGGACTTCCCCGATCACAGAGCGGCAATTAAACTTGTTTTATCACTCTTGACTGACAGCGAAAAAGGCGTTATCTCTTCAATTGACGAAATCGTAGCGGTTGGCCACAGATTCGCTCACGGCGGTGAAATTAAAAAATCAACGATCCTTGGCGATGAAGAAATGAAATACCTTGAAAGCATTGTGGGAATCAATCCTTTACACGGCCCACCGGCAATCAGCGGTTTCAAAGCGTGCAAGGAAGTTATGCCAAATATTAACCACGTTGGCGTATTCGATACTTCTTACTACTCAACTATGGAACCCCACGCTTACATTTATCCTATCCCTTACGAACTTTACGAAGAATTTAAGATTAGAAGATACGGTTTCCACGGAACTTCTCACAGATACGTTGCAGGCGTTGCAATGGATTTACTTGGAAACAAAAATTCAAAAATCATTACTTGCCACTTAGGTAACGGCTCTTCAATAACCGCAACGGTTAACGGAAAGGCAATCGACACGTCAATGGGCTTTACTCCGCAAGACGGCGTTCCAATGGGAACTAGAAGTGGCGCAATCGACCCGACTATCGTTCCTTACATTGAAAAGGTTAAAGGAATTACGGGCGAAGAGGCAGACAAACTTATTACTAAGCAAGGCGGTCTCTTAGGCGTATCTGGAATTTCAAGCGACTGCCGTGATATTAGAGCGGCTGCCGCAGAAGGAAACGAAAGAGCAAAACTCGCGCTTAAAATTTTAGTTCACAACATTAAGAAGATTATCGGTTCTTACGTTGCTGAAATGGACGGCGTTGACGCAATCGTGTTCACAGCCGGCATTGGCGAAAACGATAGAGCGCTTCGCGAAGAAGTTGCAAGCGAACTCACCTTCTTAGGCGTTGACTTTGATAAAGACGCAAACAAGAATATTCCGTCGGGCACAGTTGGAGAAATTAGTAAAAAGGATAGTAAAGTTAAAGTTTACGTAATCCCAACCAACGAAGAATACATGATCGCGCTTGACACTCTTAACTTATCTAAATAATAAATAAATATATATAAAATAATATAAAGGAAAAGGAAATTATTATGAAATCACCATTTGAAATTAGAAAGGAAATTTGCGAAGTAGGTCACAAATTATGGTTAAAAGGATTCGTTGCTGCTAACGACGGTAACATTTCTGTAAAACTTAACGACAATGAATATTTATGTACTCCAACAGGCGTATCTAAGGGTTCTTTAACTCCAGATATGATTATCAAAGTTGACAAAAACGGCAACAAACTCGAAGGTAAACTCAACCCGTCTTCTGAAATCAAGATGCACATGAGAGTTTATCGTGAACGTCCTGACGTTACTGCAGTAGTTCACGCTCACCCTCCCGTTTCAACTGCTTTCACCGTTGCTGATATCGACCTTGATCAATATATTCTTCCCGAAGCAGTACTCACTATCGGTGACGTTCCCACTTGTGATTACGGTACTCCGTCAACTATGGAAATCCCCGATTCACTTGATCCGTATATTCAAAACCACGACGCGTTCTTACTTAGAAATCACGGCGCGTTAACCGTTGGTTGCGACCTTACTAAGGCGTTCTTCGTTATGGAAGAAGTTGAATTCAACGCAGTTATTTGTAAACACGCTATGGAACTTGGCGCAGTTCACGAAATTCCAGGTCCACAACTTAAGAAACTTATGGAACTCAGAAAGAAGATGAACCTTCCTGGTCGTCACCCCGGTATCGACTACGGCGATCAAACTACTACTGCAGTTAACTGCAATAAAGACGAACTCGTTGACGCTATCACTAAAAAAGTTCTCGACGCTCTTAACAGATAATTGTTTAATTACAAGGAGATAAACAATGGCAATTAATTGGACAGACGCTCAAATAGAACAAGTCGTTAATGCCGTTATTAAGAATTTGGGTGCAACCCAAACCTCAACTTCTACTACGGGTTGGGACTCCACTCAATATAACGGACGTAAACTCATTGGTGTTTACGCTGATATGAACGACGCAATCGACGCTGCGACTCAAGGCTACAAAGCCGTTAGAGCAATGACGATTGAAGAGCGTGAAAAAATTATAACTGAAATTAGAAAACTCTGCCGTGAAGAAGCGCCTATTATGGCTAAACTCGGCGTTTCGGAAACCAAAATGGGTAGAGTTGATCATAAAACTGCTAAACACGTTCTCGTTGCAGACAAAACTCCTGGAACTTCCGACGTTGTTTCTCAAGTTAAAACGGGTGACTACGGTCTTACCCTTACCGAAATGGCTCCGTTTGGAGTAGTAGGTAGTATAACACCAAGCACAAATCCGTCTGAAACGGTAATTTGTAACAGTATCGGTATGATAGCGGCTGGAAACGGCGTAGTTTTCAATCCGCACCCCAACGCAATAGCAACTTCTAACTACGCGGTTGACCTTGTTAATAGAGCGTGCTATCAAGCGGGCGGTCCAAAAGTTTTAGTTGCGTCGGTTGTTAAACCCACGCTCGACACCGCTGACGTTATGTATAAGCACCCCGCAATCAGACTTTTAGTTTGTACGGGTGGCCCCGGCGTTGTTAGAGCAGTTTTATCTAGCGGTAAGAAGGCTATCGGCGCAGGCGCGGGCAATCCCCCCGTTATCGTTGACGATACGGCTGACGTTAGAAAGGCAGGTAAAGACATTATCGATGGTTGCACCTTTGATAACAACCTTCCCTGTATCGCTGAAAAAGAAGTTTTTGCGTTTAACTCGATTGCAGACGAACTCATTGATTCAATGATTGCAAACGGCGCGTATAAAATTTCAAGCGAACAAGCGCTTGCCCTTTCAAAAATCGTTCTCACCGAAGTTAAAAACCCAAAGACCGGCATCGTTAAAAAGACGGTTAGCCGTGATTGCGTTGGTAGAGATGCGAAAGTATTACTTGCAAAAATCGGCGTAAACGTAGGCGATGAAGTTCGTTGCATTATTTGCGAAACGGATTTTGAACACGATTTCGTTCAACACGAACTTATGATGCCAATTTTACCTATCGTTAGGGTAAACGACATCGACCAAGCAATCGACTTGGCAGTAAAAGCGGAACACGGCAATCGCCACACCGCTCACATGCACTCTAAAAACATTGATAATTTAACTCGTTTTGCAAGAGCCGTTGAAACGACTATCTTCGTTAAAAACGCTCCGTCTTACGCGGGCATCGGCTTTGGTGGCGAAGGTCACACAACCTTTACTATCGCAGGTCCTACCGGTGAAGGCTTAACGAGCGCAAGAAGTTTCACAAGATATCGCCGTTGCGTTATGAGTGATAACTTTAGAATAATATAAGGAGAAAACAATATGGATTTCACTTCTTCTCAAGTAGAAAGTATCGTTCGTAAAATACTCGGTGAAATTAGCGGAGAAAGCGCTTGCTCTAATTGTGGCGAACTTCCAAAGACTGCAAAAGTTGCAATGCTTACCGCTCAAAAGAAAATCGAAGTTAAAGAATTCCCCGTTCCCGCTCTTCAAGACGATGACATTTTAGTTAAAATTGAAGGTTGCGGTATCTGCGGAACGGACGTTCACGAATGGAAAGGCGACCCGTTCGGCATTATTCCCGTAACGCTTGGTCACGAAGGCACGGGCGAAATTATCGCGCTCGGTAAAAACATTAAAAAGGATACGGCTGGCAACCCCATTAAAGTTGGCGATAAAATCGTAACGAGCGTTATAAGTTGCGGTGACTGCTATATTTGCCGTAACCAACCAGCAAACACCAACCTTTGCGATAAGCAAGGCGTATTCGGTCTTATCCCACACGGCGACGCTAATCCGCTTACAGGCTGGTTTGCAACTCACCTTTTAATTAGGGGCAAAGGTTCTACTTACTTCGTAGTAAACGACCTTGACCTTCAAGAAAGAATGCTCCTTGAACTTGCTTGCGTATGCGTTCACGCATTAAAAAGAGCAAATTCAACAGGTCTTATCAACTTCAACTCAAAAGTTCTTATTCAAGGCTTAGGCCCCGTTGGTTTAGTTATGACTGCCGTATTAAGAGCGGCTGGCGTAAACCATATTATCGCAATCGACGGAACTCCGATGCGTCTTGAAATGGCTAAGAAGTTAGGCGCTAAAACGGTAATTAACTTCAAAGAAGTTACAACCTTAGAAGAAAGAGTTAAACTCGTTAAGAGCGTAGCAAACGGCGTTGGCGCAGACTTTGCTTTCCAATGCACGGGCGCTCCTATGGCAGCGAAAGATATTTTTGAATATATCCGTCGCGGTGGTGGTCTTTGCGAAATGGGATTCTTCGTTAACAACGGCGAATACAACGTAAACCCACACTTTGCTATGTGTAACAAAGAAATCACTCTCGTTGGTTCTTGGGATTATAGCGCAGACGATTATCCGACTACTATGGCGTTCTTACGTCAAGCACGTGAAATGAATATTCCTATTAAGGAACTCATCACTCACACCTTCCCGCTTGACAAACTCAATGAAGCAATGGAAGTTAACGTAGCGCAAAAGGGTATTAAGATCTGCTACGTACCAGATTAATTAACCACAACGAAAAGTCAATTTGAAACTCGTTTAAGGCGTTAGTTGCATCGCAGGAATTTTGCAAAACGCAAAGAACAAAGTATAACGTAAATAAACACAAAGTCAATTTGAAGCTCGCTTTAAGGCGTTAGTTACAAGTTAGACGAGGCTCGCGAAGTTTTTGGGGTGAGATAGACCTTTTTGGTCATCGAAGTCCAAATAACTCTCGCAGAAACGAAGTATAACGCCGTAAATAACGGCTTAAAGGTAAGTATGGCATTAGGTATGATAGAAGTATTCGGCTTCGCTACGGCAATCGTAGTAGCCGATAAAATGGCAAAAGCGGCAGACGTTTCAGTCGTTGCCATTGATAAGAATAAACCTGCGGCGGGCGACGACGCAAGAGTCCCTTTGGTTATGGCAATCAAAATCGAAGGTGACGTTGGCGCGGTTGAATCTGCAATAGAAGTAGGTAAGCAAGAGGCCGAATTGCGTGGACTTTACGTTACGCATAAGGTTATAGCAAGGCAAAGCCCGGATATTGAGTGGTTTGCAAGACTCAATGCTCTCGGCAAAGATAAATTAAGATAAAAATTTTTTGTAAAGGAGAAATATTATGAAGGAAGCATTAGGAATGGTAGAAACCAGAGGTTTAGTTGCAGCTATCGAAGCAGCAGATGCTATGGTTAAAGCAGCAAACGTTGTTTTAATCGGCAGCGAAAAGATTGGTAGCGGACTTGTAAGCGTTATGGTTCGCGGTGACGTTGGCGCTGTTAAGGCTGCTGTTGAAGCAGGCTCTGCAGCTGCAACTGCTCTTGGCGAAGTTATCGCTACTCACGTTATCCCAAGACCGCACGCAGACGTAGAAAAACTTCTTCCCGCTATTAAGTAAGATAGAATTAAGGAGTAAACATGAAAGCAATCGCGTTACTTGAAGTTCAAGCTATGGTTGCCGCCATTACAGGGCTTGACGCCATGGTTAAAGCTGCCAACGTAAAACTAATTCACGTTGAAAAGCGTCTTGGCGGTAGACTGGTAACCGTAGTTGTCGAAGGCGAAGTTTCTGCCGTAACCGCTGCGCTCGAAGCAGGCGCGGCGGCGGCAAGCGAAGTTGGCAACGTAAAGGTGCGTGAAGTTATCGCGCGCCCACACCCCGACGTTATGAAATTTTTAACGACGGGCTGATTAACACAGTTATAAGGGCTTACGCCCCAAACAAATATAATTTATAAGGAGAACTACAACTATGATGGAAGCATTAGGAATGGTAGAAACCAGAGGTCTTGTAGCAGCTATCGAAGCAGCAGATGCTATGGTTAAAGCAGCAAACGTTGTTTTAATCGGCAGCGAAAAAATCGGTAGCGGACTTGTAAGCGTTATGGTTCGCGGTGACGTTGGCGCTGTTAAAGCTGCTGTTGAAGCAGGCTCTGCAGCTGCAACTGCTCTTGGCGAAGTTATCGCTACTCACGTTATCCCAAGACCGCACGCAGACGTAGAAAAACTTCTTCCCGCTATTAAGTAAGACTAAGCATTGGAATATACCGTAGTATCCGATGCGTCGGGTACTACGGGAGTTTTTCTAACATTACTTTACCCTTTGGAGAGAATTATGATAGTTACTCAAAAACAAATTGAACAACTTGTAAAACAGGTTATCGACAACATAGTTAGAGATAAAGACAATATTAAACTCGGTGAAATCCCCGTCGGCGTTTCTAACAGACATATACATCTTAATAAGCAAGACCTTGAAACTCTCTTTGGAAAGGGTTATGAACTCACTCCGTTTAAGGATTTATCCCAACCCGGTCAATACGCTTGCAAGGAAACGCTTACTATCGTTGGCCCGTCGCTCCGCCCTATTGAAAAGGTTAGAGTTTTAGGACCGCTCAGAAGCCACTCGCAAGTAGAAATTTCTCAAACGGATTCTTTCGTTTTGAAAAATAGACCCCCTGTAAGAGAATCGGGTAACATTAAAGGCTCTGCTGGTATTACGATTATAGGGCCTAAAGGCGCGGTACAACTTAAAGAAGGTTGTATTATAGCAAACAGACATATACACATGTCGCCGTTCGACGCAGAGTTTTTCAAGGTTCAAGACGGCGATAAAGTGACCGTAGACGTAATCGGTCAAAAACAAACGCGTTGGTACGACGTTCAAATAAGAGTACACAAAGATTTCAGACTTGAAATGCACATTGATACAGACGACTCTAACGCAACTTGCATCGGCAACGGCGCAAAAGTAAGAATCGTCAAGGAGTAAAAAGTGTTAAAAGGTATTATCAGAGGAAACGTTGTTTCCACTAGAAAAAAAGAAGAATTAATCGGCGCTAAATTTATGGAAGTGCAGATTATTGAAAACGGCGAAATAACGGATAAATACTTAATTGCTATCGATTCCGTTGGAGCAGGTATTGGAGAAACCGTTCTCGTAACGACCGGTAGTTCCGCTCGCCTTGCTTTATCAAACGTTAACTCGCCTTGCGATGCGGTTATCGTTGGTATCGTCGACTAATTTTAGCTTTTTTAATTAAAAGGAAAGGCTTATGGACTTAAAAATGAAGATGAAGGAGGCAGGTATCGTCGGCGCAGGCGGTGCGGGTTTCCCGTCGTATGCAAAACTTGCCGACGGCGCGGAAGTTCTAGTTATCAACGGCGCAGAGTGCGAACCCCTTCTCTATACAGATTATATTCTCTTGAAAAAAGAGATGGATATGGTGCTTGAAGGCATAAATCAAGTTCTTGATTACCTGTCGGTAAAAAAGGCTTTACTGTGCGTTAAAGACCATACCGCTAAAAAATTAAATATAAGTGACGGAACTATTCTTGCAGATAGAATTTCTCTAAAAGTTCTTCCCGACGTTTATCCGATGGGCGATGAAATTAGCCTTATCTATCAAGCGACGGGAAAGGTGGTAAAACCGGGCAATCTCCCTATTACCGCAGGAGTTATCGTTTATAACGTTGAAACGGTTTATAACGTTGCAAACGCAGTAAAGTTTGATAACCCCTTAACTTCTAAATGGCTCACCGTAGGCGGTGACGTAACTAAACCTATCGTAACTAAAGTTCCACTTGGAACGCCTATATCTTATTTATTCAATAAACTCGGCGTAACCGTTCCTGAAACTCACGTTGTTTTAGACGGCGGTCCGTCAATGGGAAAAATTATCGACTATGAAAAAGCGGTGGTTACCAAAACTACCAAAGGGCTTTTAATTCTTCCCAAATCTATCCCCGCGATAGAGATGAAGTTTATAGACGGTGCTAAATCGGTGGCAAGAGCGGAAACTGCGTGCTGTCAATGCACGAGATGCACCGACCTTTGCCCAAGAGGATTACTTGGATATCCCCTTGAACCGCACAAAATGGTTAGAACTGCAAAAGGAGCGGTTAAAATCTCTCCGCAAATGGTTTTATCTGCAACGCTTTGTTGCGGTTGCGGTATTTGCGAAACGCTTGCATGCTGTCAAGGAATTTCTCCAAAGGCAGTTATCAACGAATACAAAGCGATACTTGCAAAAGAAAAATTGCGTTACGTGGGAAACAGCGAAGTTTCTCCACACCACGAACGAGAATATCGCATGATACCGTCAGACCGTTGGCAAGCGGTATTAGGCGTTAAAAAGTACGATAAAATCGCTGAATTTATCGGCGAAATAAACGATACAAATACGGTGGAAATAAATTTCCGCGGGCATATTGGAGCGCCTTCAGTCCCCGCAGTTAAAACGGGCGATATAGTAACTAAAGGTAGCCTTATTGCAAATGCAAACGACGGATTATCTCTTCCACAACACGCGTCAATCGACGGTAAAGTTACCGTGTTTGACTCAAAAATTATTATTACAAAAATCTAAAAGAAAGGTAAAAGACAATGTATAACTCAATCGGAGTGATTGAACTTAAAAACGTACCCAAAGGTGTTGAAGCCGCGGACGACGCGCTTAAAAGCGCAGGCATCGAACTCGTTACTTCTCACCCCTCTTGCCCAGGCAAGTATGAAATTATTTTGACGGGTTCTATATCAAACGTAACGGCGGCAGTTAGCCACGTTAACCAAAAATTCGACGGGTATGTTGTAGATTCTTCGATTATGGGTAGAATCGACCCCCAAGTAATCTCTGCGTTATTTGGAACGGGCGTTGGCAATAAGAGTGGTTCACTCGGCTTACTTGAAACTTATTCCGCCGCAACTACTATCAAGGCTGCCGATATCGCCGTTAAAACTGCTAAGGTTGAAATTTACGACCTTAGAGTTTCAAGAGGTATGGGCGGTAAAGGCGTGTTTATGATAACGGGTGAAGTTGGTGACGTTTCCGCCGCCATCTCCGCAGGCGCTGAATACGCTAAAGGTTTAGGTCAATTATCTGCAACGTCGGTTATAGCATCTCCCCACCAAGGAATTTGGGATCAATTATAATTAGGTAATATTTATGGATAATATAAAATTCGTAATTGAAAAAAGTTCAAGAATACAATCTTTAATAGATGATTTATACGAGAATATGCCTGAAATTGAGTCTGCTCGTGGTATTTTAGTAACGGAAAGTTATAAAAACACGGAAGACTTACCTATTATCAAGCGTAGAAGCGCTTGTTTTAGCCATATTCTTAAAAATATTCCCATCGTAATTAGGGACAAGGAACTCGTAGTTGGTAGCGCAACGGTTCATCCGCGTGGCTGTCAAGTTTTCCCAGAATACTCTTTCGAGTGGTTAGAAGCGGAGTTTGACACCGTTGAAAAACGTTCCGCAGACCCCTTCTATATTAGCGAACAAACTAAAAAAGAACTTCGCGACGCGTATTCTTATTGGAAAGGCAAAACGACGAGTGATCTTGCCAAGGCAAATATGGCGCCCGAAGCGTACGAAGCGTTCGTTACCCACGGTATGTTTACCCCCGGTAACTACTTCTATAACGGTATCGGCCACGTTAACGTTAACTATGAAAAAATCTTAAAAGTTGGCTATCGTGGAATTATTGAAGAAGCGCAAAAGGCAATAGATAAACTCGAAGTTTACTGCCCTGAATATATGCGCAGAATGAACTTCTTAACCGCTGTTATAGAAAGCGCCGAAGCAGTTATTTTATACGCTAAAAGATACTCTGCTCTCGCTAAAGAAATGGCGGAAAAAGAAAGCGACTATGAAAGAAGAGAAGAACTCTTACAAATTGCTAAAAACTGCGAAAGAGTTCCCGAATACGGCGCAACTTCTTTCTATGAAGCCTGCCAATCTTTCTGGTTTATTCAACTTCTTTTACAAGTTGAATCGAGCGGTCACTCAATATCTCCTGGTAGATTCGACCAATATATGTATCCTTTCTATAAAAAGGACTTAGACGAAGGCAAAATTTCTCGCGAACAAGCGCAAGAACTCATCGATTGCATTTGGGTAAAACTCAACGATATAAACAAAGTGCGTGACGCCGTTTCGGCTGACGGCTTTGCAGGTTACGGTATGTTCCAAAACCTTATCGTAGGCGGTCAAAATATATACGGTATGGACGCAACTAACGATTTATCGTATATGTGCCTTGAAGCGTCTATGCACGTTCCCCTTCCGCAACCGTCAATCTCTATAAGAGTTTGGAACGGCTCTCCTGAAGATTTACTCATTAAGGCTGGGGCGCTCACTCGACTTGGAACGGGTCTTCCAGCGTATTATAACGACGAAGTTATTATTCCGTCTATGATGCAACGTGGCGTAACGCTCGAAGATGCAAGGGATTACTGCATTATCGGTTGCGTTGAACCGCAAAAAGGTGCTAAAACGGACGGTTGGCACGACGCTGCGTTCTTCAATATGTGCCGTCCTTTAGAACTCGTGTTCACGCAAGGCGTTGACAAGGGCGTTCAAATCGGCCCTAGAACGAAAGACGTTTTAGAGATGACTTCGTTTGAAGAATTTTACAACGCTTATAAAGAACAACAATCTTACTTTATTAAACTTTTAGTAAATGCAAACAACGCCATCGACGTTGCTCACGCAACGAGATGCCCGCTCCCCTTCCAATCTTCTATGGTTGACGATTGTATCGGTAGGGGTAAGTCTTTGCAAGAAGGTGGCGCTATATATAACTTTACAGGTCCGCAAGGCTTTGGCATAGCAAACAACACAGACGGTTTGATTGCAATAAGAAAACTCGTGTTTGAAGATAAAGTTTTAACTATGCAAGAGTTCAAGCAAGCAATGGACAATAACTTTGGTTACGGCTACGTTGGTCAAGGAGCAATTAACGTTACTTCTGAAATTGCAAAGGAACTTTCTAAAAAAGGTATCCCCGTAAACGAAGAAATAGTATCTGCTATTTATAAAAACGTAACGACCGCAGGCACTTTATCGAGCGCTGAAAAGAGAAAATACCAAGAAGTTAAGCGTTTAATCGATGAAGAATGCCCCAAATACGGTAACGATATCTACGAAGTAGATATGTTCGCGCGTGACGTTGCCAATACTTACACTAAAGAAGTTGAAAAATACAAAAACCCTCGTGGCGGTATGTTCCAAGCGGGATTATACCCCGTATCAGCAAACGTTCCACTTGGAACTCAAACGGGCGCAACCCCTGACGGTAGGCTTGCTTTCACGCCTATTGCCGATGGTATAGGCCCAGCGTCGGGTAGAGATAGAAAAGGTCCTACGGCAACTGCTAACTCCGTTTCAAAACTTGAACAAGACGTTGCAAGTAACGGAACTTTACTTAACCAAAAATTCCACCCGTCAGCATTACAAGGAAATTCAGGTCTTTCTAAATTCGTTGCGCTTATTCGCTCGTACTTTGATCAAAAGGGTATGCACATGCAATTTAACGTTGTAACTAGAGAAACTCTTCTCGACGCGCAAAAGAACCCTGAAAATTACAAGACTCTCGTCGTTAGAGTTGCAGGTTATAGCGCGCTTTTCACTACCCTTTCTAAATCACTTCAAGACGATATTATCGCAAGAACAGAACAAGGATTTTAATTTTAACTATGGATTACTTAAACACCTCAGGCAGAATATTTAATATTCAACGGTTCTCTATTCACGATGGACCGGGCATAAGAACAATCGTGTTTTTCAAGGGTTGTTATATGCGTTGCGCGTGGTGTTGTAATCCCGAATCTCAAAGTTACGAGATTGAAGAAATGTTCGAGGCGGGCGTTAAAAAAATCGTTGGAAAAGACGTTTTAGTTAAAGACCTTATCCCCGAAATTTTATTAGACGTTCCATATTATAGAAGAAGTGGTGGCGGTGTTACGTTATCTGGTGGCGAAGTTCTTGCTCAACCGGAATTTGCAAGAGATTTGTTAAGGGCGCTTAAAGCCGAAGGTCTTCACACGGCTATCGAAACAACTTTGAACGCACCGCAAGAGCATATTGAAGAAATTCTTCCCTATCTCGACCTTTGCCTTATGGATATAAAGCATATCAATTCTAACAAGCACAAGGAGTTTACTACTGCTCCTAACGAGAGAATTTTAGAAAATGCTAAAAAAGTTGCTAATAGTGGCGTTGAACTTATTATAAGAACCCCCGTTATTCCAACTTTTAACGACACGGCGGAAGAGATAAAGGCAATTTCAAAGTTTGCAAGTTCGCTCCCCGGCGTTAAAGAGCATCATCTTCTCCCCTATCATAGGCTTGGCTTTGATAAGTATTCAGGCTTAGGAAGAAAATACTCGCTTGAAGATATTGAACCGCCAACCAAAGAGAAAATGGAATACTTAAAGTCCGTTGCTGAAGAAAGCGGTCTTAAAATTCAAATTGGAGGCTAAAGTTTACTTTGTAAACAGTTATCTTTTTTCGTTTTACGAAAAAGTGATATTTCGCCATGGGCGAAGTGATATTTGCCTATCGGCAAGTGATATTTTTAGCCTTTGGCTAAAAGTTGAGGTTTTATTATGGAAATGCACGACAAAATGAGAATTATACAAGAGTTCGTTCCTGGTAAACAGATAACTCTTTGTCATATTATTGCAAACCCCGGAGAATCGCTCTACGTTAAACTCGGGCTTGACCCAAGGGTTGATTATACACGTTCGGCAATCGGCGTGTTCACGGTTATCCCTTATGAAAGCGCGGTAATCGCTGCGGATATCGCTATGAAATCATCTGGCGCGGAAATCGGGTTCGTTGATAGATTTACAGGTACTTTGATAATTACCGGTAGCGTTTCTTCCGTTGAAGCGGCGTTTAACGCAATCAACGATTATTTTAAGAATAAACTCGGATATATTTGTTGCGACGTTACTAAAACCTAATGAAAAAAATTATGCTATTCGGAAGAGTTGGAGCAGGTAAAACTACCCTTACTCAAGCCCTTCGCGGAGAAGAAATTAAGTATTACAAAACTCAATACGTCAATTACCTAGATAAGGTTATCGACACGCCCGGAGAATACACCGAACGCCGTGAAACGAGCGGAGCGCTCGCTCTATACTCGTACGAGGCAGACGTCGTTGGTTTAGTTTTATCGGCAAACGAGCCTTACTCAATATTTTCCCCCTGCTTAACGAGTATGGTAAATAGAGAGTCTATAGGTATAATTACGGGAATAGACAAGCCCGACGCCAACGTTGAAAGAGTTAGGCGCTGGCTTGAACTTGCAGGTTGCAAAAAGATTTTCCCCGTCAGCGCAATCACGGGCGAAGGAATAAGCGAACTCGTTGACTTTTTGAAAGAAGACAATAAAAAGGTTATTCCTAAATCAAACAAGTCAGCCGTTATAACATCAAACCCCGAAAAACGCGAACTCGACACGCATTTACTATAATTCAAAAGGAGAAAGTATGAGCAAGACGAAAGTTATTGCATTTGCCAATAATAAAGGTGGTAGTGGCAAAACTACTACTTGTTCTAACGTTGCTTGCGCTTTGGCGCAAGACGGCAAGAAAGTTTTGATGATTGACGGCGATATGCAACTCAACCTTACAATTTCTTACTTTGATGAAGAAAAGGCTCTTTCATTTGCACAAGGCGGTAAAAATATATATTCCGCAATCAAAGGGGAAACCGAACTTTCTTCTTGCATAGTAGAAACTGATTATAAGGGGCTTGACCTTATCCCCTCATCTTCGCTTATGAGCGGAATTGAATTTGAACTTTTTGCAAAGTGGCAAAGGGAAACGGTGCTTAAAAAAATACTCGAACCGATAAGGGCAAGGGGGTATTACGATTATATTTTAATCGACGCTCCGCCAACGCTCGGCGGTTGGGTTATGAACGTTCTTTGTTCAAGCGATTATTTAGTTATCCCTGTTGAAGCAAGCCCGTGGGGTTTATTTGGGCTAGCAAATATGTTTGATTTTACAAATCAAGTAAAGGAAATTTCGCCTAAACTTGAAATATTAGGCGTTGCCGTAACTAAGGCGGACGAAAGAAAAAAATATTTCAAACAAACACTTGAAACGCTCAAAGAAATGGAAGGCGTTAGATTGTTTGACACCTACGTTAGAGTTGATAGCACTATCGAGTGGTCGCAAGATAATTCCGTTCCCGTAGTAGCGTTTAAGAAAAATAGCCGTAGCGCGCAAGAATATATCGCGCTCGCAAAGGAGATTACAAGTTATGCCAATAGGTAAAAATGCAATCAAAAGAGTAGAAAACAACGGTTATAGTAACGTTAAAACGGAGGCTCCAGATATGGTTAATAGCACGGTTATCGGCGCAACTAGCGAGCAAGTTATGAATATGGTTGAAAGCCAAGTTGAAAACAAGATAGAAGAACCTAAAACTGAAGAAGTTAAAAAAGAAGAAGTTAAAAAGCCAAGCGCTAAAAAAACTACCGCTAAAAAGACGGTAGCAAAAAAACCTGCTAAAAAAGCGGAAGAAAAACCCGGCAAGTCTTACGCTTGTGGCGAAGAACTTCCCATTTATTTACTCTAAAAAAACAACTTATAGTTGACAACAAACGTGATCTTATTCAGTTAGACACAGCAAAACAGACGGCGGAGAATTTTCTCCGCCGTCTGTTTTTACTTGTTTTTAGTTTTTTTATTTGTTATAATAAAGTTAAATTAGGAGTTTATTATGAACGAAACAAATAAAAAATTATCAGTTCGCTGGACGTATATGGTGGTTGGCGTAATCGCTATGCTCTTTGCGGGCGTTCTCTACACTTGGTCAATTCTCAAATCTCCGCTTTCAACGGAATTTGGTTGGGGCGTTTCAGAACTTTCGCTAAACTTCACTTTGGCTATGACTTTTTTTTGCGTGGGTGGACTTTTAGGAGCGCAAATCTCTAAACGCTTGGGGCATAAAATTGCGCTTATTTTAGCGGGAACGTTATCATTATTAGGCTTTTTATTAACGGCTATCCTTTCAGGAAAGTCAGTTATTCTTCTCTATTTAACTTACGGCGTTTTAGCAGGTGTAGGAATAGGAATTTCGTATAACGTTGTAATTGCAACGCTAAGCGCTTGGTTTCCAGATAAAAAAGGCTTGTGTTCAGGATGCTTAATGATGGGGTTTGGCGCATCTGCGCTTATTCTTGGAAACTTGGCGGACGCTTTGTTCAAAAGCGCAATCGGTTGGCGCGCAACGTATGTGATAATCGGTGTGGCAATTTTCGTTATTTTAACTCTTTCGGGCATCATCCTTAAAAAGCCTAGCGAAGATTTCCCACTTCCCGAAAAGAAAATTTCCAACTCAAGAAGTCAAGAAATAACGCAAGATTTAACGGCTAAACAAATGCTTTGTCGCCCGTCGTTTTGGATGGCGTTTATATGTATATCGTTTTTAGCGGCAGTTGGAAGTTCGGTAATAAGTTTTGCAAAAGACTTGGCTCTTTCAGTTAACGCACCCGAAACTTTAGCCGTTTCGCTCGTTGGAATATTATCCGTTTGCAACGGTATAGGAAGAATTATTACGGGAGCGGTTTTTGACGTTATAGGATGCAAAAAAACTATGATTTCGGCTAACCTTTTAACAATACTTGCCGCATCTGTAACTTTACTTGCCGTTTCGATAAATTCGTTGGTTTTATGTGTTGTTGGGGTTTGTTTAACGGGTATGTCTTACGGGGCTTGCCCAACTATAACTTCGGCGTTCACGTCATCTCACTTTGGCTTAAAACATTTTTCAAACAATATGGCTTTGATGACTTTTACCGTAATGGTAGGCTCGTTTATAGCAACGGCGTCAAACGCTGTTCTCGAAGCCACGGGCGGTTACACGGTAACGTTTATAATGCTTTTAGCATTAACTTTTATTGCTCTGATATTAAACGTTCTCATTAAAAAATCATAAAAACAAAAAGCACGCAACCGCGTGCTTTTTTTTGTTTAGTTGAATAAGTATTTTAAGACGTTAGTTTGGGTATTAGGCAAGGCTCACGAAGTCGATAGGCTGAGATAGACCTTTTTGGTCATCGAAGTCAAAATGCTAAGCATATTAAATGCTATTATTTTAAGACGTTAGAAGCGAGTTAGACGAGGCACAAGATTTTTTAACGCTGAGTTAGACCTTGCTGGTCAACGAAGTGTTAAAAAATCGCAGTAACAATGTATAACGACGCTTATAACAGATTAAAATTTTAAGACGTTAGAAACAAGCTAGGCGAGGCTCGACGGCAAGTTATCGGGTACAATAGACCTTTTTGGTTGTCGAAGTCAAAATGCTAAGCATATTAAATGCTCTTATTTTAAGACGCTAGAAACAAGCAAGACAAGGCTCGGCAAGACGGTGCGGTAACAATAGACCTTGTTGGTCATTGTTAGTGCAACGGCTTGACAGTTAACGCAGTATTGCGAAGTTTATAACGGCTTAAAGAGGCTTAAAAATGGTGTAGGTGTCTACTAGCTCTTTAACCGAGTGTTTCATATCGTCGGTTTCAGCGTAAGCTTCTTGATATAACCTATCTAAAGTTGCCCAGAGATGATCTTCGTCAAGTTCGATAGGCTTTGCTATGCTAATTAAACCGTTTTGAGTCTTTTGCAAACCTTCTTCTTCCATAAGCCTTTCTTCGTAAAGTTTTTCGCCGGGGCGAAGACCTGTGCAAACAATATCAATGTCAACGTGCGGTTCGTAACCGGAAAGCCTTATAAGGTTTTCGGCTAAATCGTAAATTTTTACAGGCGCGCCCATATCTAAAACGAATATTTGACCGCGCTTTGCAAACGCTCCCGCTTGCAATACTAACGATACAGCCTCTTTTATCGTCATAAAATATCTAACGATATCTTTGTGCGTTACGGTAACGGGACCGCCTTCTTCAATTTGCTTTTTGAATAAGGGAATTACCGAACCGTTAGAGCCTAAAACGTTGCCAAACCTTACGGCAACAAAGTTGGTTTTTTTAGAGTGCTTGCCGATAGTTTGAATTATCATTTCGCAAATGCGCTTAGTTGCGCCCATAATGTTAGTTGGGTTAACTGCTTTATCGGTAGAAATTTGAACGAAAGTTTCAACCTCAAACTCGTCTGCCGCTCTCGCTACGTTAAGAGTTCCAAAAACGTTGTTCTTAACCGCTTCGTTAGGGCTTGTTTCCATAAGTGGAACGTGCTTGTGCGCCGCGGCGTGGAAAACTATTTGCGGTCTATAAGTATCGAAAACTTTTCTTATCTTATCTTTTTCACGAATATTCGCTATCAAAACGAGCAAGTTAAGATCTTGGTGTTTTCTTAAAAGTTCTTGCTGAATTTCATAGGCGTTATTTTCATAATAATCTAAAATTATAAGTTGTTTTGGAGTAAAAGTTGCTATTTGACGGCAGAGTTCACTACCAATCGAGCCGCCGCCACCCGTAACTAAAACTACCTTATCTTCAATGTAACCTTTAATCTGAGTAAGGTCGACTTTGGTTTGAGAACGACCTAAAAGTTCTTCAACGCCAACGGGGAGCAAGTGAGCAACGGTAATTTTACCGCTGGCTACTTCAGCAACGTCGGGGAGCGTTTTTACGATACACCCGGTAGATTTACACTTTTTAACGATTTCTTCACGAGTTCTAATGCTTGCAGATGGAATTGAAACGAAAATTTCTTCTACCTTGTATTTTTCGGCAACTTCCTTAACGTCGTCAATCGTACCGCAAACTTTAACACCGCCAACGTACTCGCCTTGCTTTTTAGGGTCATCGTCAACTACGCAAACGGGGATATATTTAACGTGGCGAAATTCAATCATATCTTTGATGAGTTGAACGCCCGCATCGCCCGCGCCAACGACCATAACTCTCGTTTTGCTACTCTTACTTGACTTGGAAAGAACAACTGGAACGATTTTTCTTATAAACATAATAAGCAAGGTTGAAGTTACTGAAAGCGCCATAAAGTAAAGCACGCCAACGTAGTTTACAACGCCAAGCCCTGAAATAAAAGCGAATAAGAGATTAAGACCTGCAACGGCTATTATCAAGCATATCGTTTTGACAACGCCTTTAACGCTAAACATCTTGAACACGAGAGAATAGTAGCCTAAAAAATGAAAAGAGCAAGTGATAACTACAACGTTTATAACTGCCCAAATAACGTCAAGGTAACTAATAACGTGCCCTTTATCTTGCAAGATTATGGCGATAAATGCAGACAAAAAAATTGCTATTACGTCTCCTAAAATAGCAAAAAATTCATGGTTTATCTTTACTTCGTTTCTTCTGCTCATTTTTACCCCAACTATTATACTAAAATTTAAGTATAATATACCATACTTATTTATATAATAACAAAAATGAGCGTCAAAGTCAATACCCTAGTATTTTCCTGTTGACTTAGGTTCAATTAGCGTGATATAATTTTATTACTGAACTAAAAAGGGAGTTTTTATGAAAACACTCAAATCAAATTTAATTTTAACGGGCGCATTATTTTTAATTTTTATAGCGTTCACGCTACTTGTTAAATTCGTCGGCGTATGTAACGCGGGTCCGTTTGCATCTGAAATAGGTTTTTGCTCATTAAACCTTATAGTAGCAAGCGCAATCGGTTTTAACGAAACTTTCTATAAAATATCAGAAGTTTTTGGTTTTGTTACCTTTATCGTTATCGGCTGTTTTGTTATCCTTGGTTTATATCAACTTATAAAGGGCAAAAGTTTCAAAAAAGTTGACGCTAAAATTTACGCTCTTGCGTGTTTCTACGTTTTAACGTTTATTTTCTACCTTGCGTTTGAAGTAATCGTTATCAACTACCGCCCCGTTTTAATGGAAGGCGAACTTGAAGCGTCTTATCCGTCTTCTCACACTTTGCTTTCACTCTGCGTTATATCTTCCGCGCTCATTTTAGTAAAAGACTTTATCAGCAATAAAAAATTGCAAATTGGCGCTTACGCAGTTGGCGGATTTATTATGCTTGCAACCGTTGTTACAAGGCTTTTATCCGGCGCGCATTGGCTTACCGATATAATCGGCGGAATTATCTTATCGTGCGCTTTAATTTCTTTATTCTACACCGCTGTAACTTTTATAAGAGAAAAACAATCTGAAAAATCTTCTAACTAATAATTTACTATGCAAATAAGTTTTTTAACCGTTTTAATAGCGGTAGTTTCATTAGTTTTATTAGCCGTTCCAGGTTTTTTGCTTACTAAAACCAAACTTTTAGGCGAAAAGGCTCAATCGGCGTTTTCAACTTTCGTTTTATACGGCGCTCAACCGTGTATGGTTTTAATGGGCTTTCAAAACACGAGATTTAATCAAGAAATCGGCTTGAACGTTTTAATAGTTGCTCTTATTACCGTTGTCGTTCACTTGATAATGGCAGGCATAGTTTGCTTGGTTATTAAAATCAAAAACAACGTTGATAAGCAAAGAGTCGTTCGCTACGGCTCAATGTTTTCTAACTGCGGATTTATGGGTTTTCCCTTTCTTCAAATGGTGTTTGCCGGCTCGGAGTACCTTGGCGAAGTTATGATTTACGCCGCAGTTGTAGTTGCAATCTTTAACGTTTTAAGTTGGACGCTTGGCGTGTATATCGTAACGGGTGACAAAAAGAACGTTTCACTCAAAAAGATTATCACTAACCCAACGATTATAGCGGTAATTATAGGCTTCGTTTTATTCTTTACGGTAAAAGTTCCCTTCGTTAAACTTCCAACCCCGGGAACAACTCTTTCAACGATAGTTTCAAAGTTAGTTAACAGTATCAACGTTATAGGCGATACCGTAACTCCGCTTTCTATGACGGTTATCGGTATGAAACTTGCGGGCGCTAACTTCAAAGGCCTTTTCCTTGACGGGTACGGCTATTTAGTTTGCTTTATGAAACTTGTGCTAATGGCTATCGTTACTATGCTTTGCGTTTGCTTTTTACCTATTGCCGAAACTATCAAGTACGTTCTCGTTTTCTTGCTTGCAATGCCGTGCGCAACAAGTACCGCGCTTTATCCCACTTTATACGGGGGTGACGGAAAGTCGGCAACGTCGTACGTTTTACTTGCGTGTATATGTTGCATAATAACGATACCGTTAATGTTCTTGCTCTTTACGGCTTTACTGTAAAATAAAAACTCCGCGACTAGCGGAGTTTTTTGTTTACTTAAAATATTTAACTATTCTATCAATCGCTTCAACGAGCGTTGGCCTTGGAAGGGCAAGGTTAAGCCTTATATGGTGTTCTCTGCCTGTGTAAGTCGCCCAATCTTTAGTGTCGTAATAACTGCCGGGGTCGGGTAAAACTTTCCAGTCGTTAAACATAACGTTTCTAAGTTTTTCAGCGTCCCATCCGAGCGAGTCTATATCGCACCAAAGAAGGAACGTTCCTTCGGGGTGAGAGGCTTTAATAGGCGTTGACTCAAACGCTTTTAAGGTATAATCAAAGTTTTTATCAACGTAAGAAAGCATTTGGTTAAGCCAATTTTCGCCCTTAGTATACGCCGCCGTTTGCGCCCTTAAACACATAACCGCAGGCCTATCGCAAACGTGGCCGATACTGTAAAACGCCTTGACCATTTTTTCTCTAAGTTCAGCGTTTGGAACAATGGCTGTTCCGACGTGGAAACCACCCATATTAAAAGTTTTCGACGTAGAAAATACCGCAATCGACCTATCCATTATAACGGGAATTTGCGTTGGAGAAACGTGAACGTTATCTCCCCAAACAATATCGCTATGAATTTCATCGGCGATGATATATCCGTTGTATTTTGCTACAATTTCACCGACTTTAGTAAGTTCTTCATAAGTCCAAACTCTACCCGTTGGGTTTTGCGGAGCGCACATCATTAAAACTTTTGCGCCTTGCTTGAAAAGATCTTCTAAATTATCGTAATCGATATAGTAATTTCCGTCTTTATAAATAAGCCTATTTTCAAGTTTAATTCTATCCATTATGCAAGGAGTTGCAATTGACGGAGTGTGGAGCGGGGTTTGAACTATAACTTTATCGCCCGGCTCCGTTAAAATTGAAAGGGCGATGCGCGCGGCGTACAAAACGCCCGGCGTTGCTATTATATGCTCTCTTGGAACTTTAACTTTTCTTCTTTTTTCAATCCAATCAAGAACGGCTTGATAATCGCTATCAAGCATGCCTATATAACCAAAGTCACCGTAATCTGCAACTTTTTTCATCTCTTCGATAACTTCTGGCATAAGCCTAAATTCCATATCGGCAATATTCATAGGGATAATACCTTGAGGAAGGTCAACCCACTTAACTGCGCCTGAAATTCTACGATCTATAGGTTTATCAAAATCGTAAATCATAAAAAATCTCCCGTTTAATTTATAAACTCATTGTAACATACTAAAATTTTTATATCAAGCGTTAGAATAAAAAAACTCCGCAAAATGCGGAGTTTTTTTGATTTTTAACAATTATAATATTTTTCAAATTCGGCAGGATTTGGAATAATTGAAAGTTTACGGCACTCTTCACGCTTTGTTTGGATAAACTTTTTAATAAGCGCTTCGGGGAACACTCCGCCTGCGGTAAGATATTCATAATCTTTTTCAAGTTCATCAAGAGCCTTATCAAGCGAAGTGGGAAGACCTTGAAGTTTTTTCTTTTCTTCTTCAGGAAGATTGAAAAGGTTAAAATCATAAGGTCCCCAACCGTTTTCTTTGGGGTCGATTTTATTCTTAATACCGTCAAGCCCCGCCATTAAGAGCGCCGCGTAGCAGAAATACGGGTTACAAGTAGCGTCGGGGTTTCTAATTTCAAATCTTCTTTCTTCAGGGCGCTTAGCGTACGCTGGTATTCTAATTACCGCGCTACGATTGCTCGTTGCGTAACCTACGGTTACGGGCGCTTCAAACCCCGGAACTAAACGCTTGAAAGAGTTAGTGCTTGGATTTGTGATTGCACAAAGAGAACCGATGTGTTTTAACAAGCCACCGATAAAGTAGTGCGCTTCTTTTGATAAATGAGAATATCCGTTATCATCGGAGAACACGGGCTTGCCGTCTTTGAATAAAAGGATATGAACGTGCATCCCGCTACCCGCCTCGCCGTAAACGGGCTTTGGCATAAACGTTGCGCTCTTTCCGTATTTTAAGGCGGTGTTTTGAATAATGTACTTTATCATCATTGTGCCGTCTGCCATTTTTCCAAGTTTGCCGGGCTTAGGCTCAATCTCGTATTGACCAGCAGCGCCAACTTCGGGATGATGATATTTAACTGGAATACCTGCTTTTTCAATAAGCATACACATTTCGCTACGGCACTCGTAAGACGTGTCGTAAGGTTTTGCGATATGGTAATTTTTTTGCTTGGGAACTACTACGCCCTTACCGTCAACACCGCTGTTCCAGTACGCTTGGTTAGCGTCAATATTCATAGAGATATTATATGGTTGAACCGACCAATTAACGTCGTCAAAAAGATAAAATTCAAATTCGGGAAGAATATGCATTTCATCTGCAACGCCCGAATCTTTAAGATATTTTTCAGCAGCCAAAACGATATTTCTTGGATATTGGTCAAGCGGACGGTTGCTAGGATAATCAATAATCATAGCGTTACCGCTCATTGAAAGGGTTGGTATTTCAGAAAACGGCTCTACCATAGCGGTCGTCGGGTCTGGAATAAACACCATATCACTTTTTTCTACTACTGCGTAACCATAGTTAGACGCATCGAACCCGATACCGTCTTTCATAGTTTCTTCACTAAAAGAAGTTGCAGGAATAGTAACGTGGCGGAATTGACCGTTGATATCAACCATCTTAAAATCAACCATCTTAATATCGTTGTCTTTGATAAACTTAATAACGTCTTTTGCTGAACTGAACATAAAATCTCCTTGTTTTTCATAATTTATAGTTCTATTATAATTGTTTTTAAGCGTTTAGTCAATACTCAAAAACTCATCTATATCGTTTATAAGTTGGTCTTTGGCGCGCGGTTCGGTGTAAATTTCATGCCTGCCGTCGTAAAGTTTCATTTGAACGTCAACTTTGTTCTTAACAAGTTTATTGTAAATTTTTTCTATGCCCTTTCCAAACTTACCAACGGGATCGTCTTTCCCAGAAACGAGCAAGACTTTGCAACCGTAGTCTATATTTTTATAAAATCTATTAGAGTTTGCCATTTTGTTAAGCGTGATAAGGTCTTGCATAGCAGATAACCCGAAACGGAAGTTGAAAAGTTTTTCATTATCGTATTTTTTACGCAACTTTTCATCGGAAGTTATCCAACTTCTTCTATGCCCTTCTTCTTTGAACTTTTTATTATACGAGCCTATCGAAACTTTATCTAAAAATTTTGAAACGTACTTATCTCCCTTGAAAATCTTTAAGATTTTAGTATAGGCTATTCCAAGGTTTGAAAGGTGGTTTTTATAACCCGTTCCGCAAAGAATAACTTTATCGGGGCTAACGTTAGTTACCATAGCAACTCTCACGATAAACGAGCCCATACTATGCCCCATTAAATAATAGGGTTTATCCCCGTATTCCTTAAAAATTTGCAAAGAGAAAACTTCAACGTCTTTTACCAAAAGTTCCCAGCCTTTTTTGTGAGCGATAAAACCGAGTTCGCTTTTATAGTTAGCGGTGTAGCCGTGCCCAAGATTATCAAAACCGAAAACGATATATCCACGGCTCGCCATTTTTACCATAAAGGCGTGATACCTTCCGATATGCTCGGTCATACCGTGAACGATATGAAGATAACCTTTAACTTCGCCTTCTGGGAAATAGACCTTTCCTTTTAATATATGACTTCCGTCGCTAGACGGAACGCTTTTGTTTGAAACTGTGATTTTCATAAATTTATTTTAACATATTAAAATAACGATTGCAATACAATTATTTTAGTGCTATTATATATCTATGAATATTCAAGATTTTGATAAAAACTTCGCCCTTCCCGAAATGGCGGAAAAAGACGTTTGTTGGTATGACGCCAACTCCTATCCCTTTTCTCTTCACGGCATTTTTTACGATGAAAAAACCGAACGCTATAGGCGTATGCCCGAAGAAGTTGCAAAAACGGTAAACAACGGGGTAAACTACGGCTCGAATTATACGGTTGGCGGTAGAATTAAGTTTATAACCGACTCGCCGTACGTTGCAATCAAATGCTCTATGCCTGCGGAAAATATTCTCGCGCGTATGCCGATATTTGGCTCGCATAGTTTTGCCCTTTACATTGACGATAGGTTTTCAAATTGCTTTTATATGGAAAACAAAGATATTGAAAAAGCAAAACCAAACGCATTAGCGTTTTCTCGCTCGATAAGGTACGATGAAAATATAAAAGAAAGAGATATTTCTATTTGTTTCCCCATATACAATAACGTTTTCAAACTTTTTATAGGGATTAAAAAGGGCTGTAAACTTCTTCCCGCTAAAAAATACAAGCACGAAAAACCTATAATTTTTTACGGCTCGTCAATAACCCAAGGGGGTTGCGTTTCTCACCCCGGCAACGAATACACCGCTTTGTTATCTAGGTGGCTTGACAGCGATTATATAAACTTAGGTTTTTCAGGTAGCGCCAAAGCAGAACCCGAAATGGCTAACTACTTGGCAAGTTTAGATGCAAGCGTTTTCGTTATCGATTACGACCACAACGCTCCTACCGAATCTCATTTAAGGGCAACTTATAAAAGGCTTTTAGAAACGATAAGAAAATCTCACCCCTTAACCCCTATCGTTATTATGACTTCGCCTAACAGCGAATATATGTATCACGGCGAAGAGAGAAAAGAGTACATTAAATCCGTTTATGAAAACGCTAAATCAAACGGGGATGAAAACGTTTACTTTATTGACGGCAGAACGCTCTTTGGCGAAGAAGATAGAGATATTTGCACGGTTGATTGCGTTCATCCAAACGACCTTGGTTTTTATCGTATGGCAAAAACCGTTTATCCCGTTCTTGATAAAATACTCAATAAATAAAAAAGTAGTTGCTTTTAGCAACTACTTTTCTTTTTTAGTCAACCACTATAATGTCAGGGCGCTCGTCGGGTAAAATCGTTTCCGCCGTAACGTTTTGCATAACGACGTTCTTAACGCCTTTAACGTACAAGCCGTAAGAAGGAAGAACCGAGCCGAACATAGCCCCGTCAGCATACCCCGTGGGGTTTGCGGTAAACGAACTTTCTGAAATTTTCTTTCCGCCTAAAACTTTTAAGTGAATATTTGTAAGCGTAACGTTTTCAAACGCGTTATCCGTCATATTAACGATATTGCTTGTTATGCAGTTGTTCGTTTGATATTCGCTACCCTCTGATATCGACGGATACCAAAAGTCGATCGACTTATATTTTTTATCGTTATTATCGGCAAAAATATTAGATAAGAAAACGTTTTTGATAGAGCCGATAGGCGTTCCTTCGGGCGCTCTCATACGCTTGCCAAGTACCATAAATATAGGGCAAGTTACGTTTTCCATCATAATATTTGAAATATTGATAGCCTCTAAATTAGCCCCGTCGATTGACTCGATTGAAATACCCGTGCATCTAACGTTGTATATCGTGCAGTTAGAAATGGTTATATACTTCATATCCCCCGTAGTTTCCGTGCCGAACTTAATGGCGTTGCACCTTGAAGAAATAGTACAATTAGTAACGGTTATATGCTTGCACGGATGAACTTCCCCGTCATACGTTGAAGTTTTGAATACGATAGCATCGTCGCCACAGAACAAATTACAGTCTGAGATAATAACGTTTTCAGAACCGTCTGGCGAAATACCGTCGATATGAACTCTCATATAAATTCCACGAACGAAAACGTGCTTGCATCTGCCAAAGAGCATAGCAATATCGGTTGCGTTCAAAATTTGAAGGTCGGTAACTGTTATATTTTCGGAATTTTTAATAGAAATTGCCTTTGCTCCGCGATGATAAGAGCCACGCGTATCTTCATCTTCCCAAACCGACTGCATATCGATAACCGCTCTACCTTTTAAGCAAACGTTTTTAACGTCGCTAGCGTAAAACATTGATTTAGTGTAACTGCTATGAGAAACGTCTTGATATCTTGGCTCGGTTAAAAACTCGTCTGCATAAAAATCATCGAGATTTTTAGAGCCTAAAAGTTTAACCCCGTCTTCAAACAAAATAGAAGTGTCGTTTTTAAGTTCAACCGTGCCGAGCAAATACTCCCCTGACGGAATAAATAATGTTTGCTTTTTAGCGCTTGCAAAATCTACCGCTTCTTGAAAAGTTTTAGTAAATAATACTTCGTTACCTTTGATAAAATCTTTTAAGTTAATCATAAAAACACCTTGTTTTTTATTTTATAATCACAGTATACCACATTGAAAAAATACTTGCAATAAAATATTGAAATTTCACCTTATTATCACGCATTTTGCTTGACTTTATCTTTTTATTTTATTATACTCAACGTGTAAGATCTAGTTTTGCCTACCACCCCCTACAAGGCAGAACGTATACCTTTATAGCCCGCGAGCATTATTGCTGACGGGTTTTTTATTTGCAAACGAGATTTTTTCACAAATATTTTACAACTTGTTAACCCAAAATTTACCGCAACTTAACCTTAAAGTAACCTTTTTCTTCTACAATTTAAGTATGCAAAAGACTAAGAGCAAAAGAAAATGGTATTTTAGACTTCTTAAAAAACTTACCAAAATAAGATACAAAAAGCCAACGTTTATATACTTGGGCGAAGAAATTTCAAACAGCGGAGTTATCCTTTGCAATCACGAGGGAACGGACTCGCCTATGACGTTTGAAATTTATTCAAATAAACCTGTAAGATTTTGGGGCGCAAACGAGATGAACAGCGGTCTTATAAAAATGTATAAGTACCAATCAAGAGTGTACTTTCACGAAAAAAAGCATTGGAATTTATTTTTAGCAAGGCTTTTTTGCTTGATTGCCTCACCGCTTACCAATCTTTTTTATAGTGGGCTCAACCTAATTTCAACGTATAAAGACGCAAGGTTTGCTAAAACTTTGAAAGAGAGCGTTTCCGCATTGAAAGACGGGGATAATATTATGATTTTCCCTGAAAAATCCGACGACGGTTACAAAGAAGTTTTAGACGGTTTCTTCGGTGGATTTATAATGCTTGGAGAATACGCCTTAAAAAATCAAATTGACGTTCCTATATATATTGCTTATTTTAATAAGAAAAACAAAACGTTCTTAATTGATAAGCCAATTTTATACTCTGAGCTCAAAAATCAAGCCCTATCTAAAAAAGAAGTCGCTGAAAAACTTTGCTCGCGCTGTAACGAACTCGGCGCGCTCACAAACGACCAAGAGTTTATAAATTTACATAAATAAAAAAGCACACCTTTTAGGTGTGTTTTTCATTAGAAACAAATTAAATAGAACAAAAAAGCGTGAATAATTAAACTTAAAACGTTAACTACCCAAAAATACCAATGCTTAGTTTTGTGGCGGAACAAGTTCATGCCTAAAATTCCACCTACCGCTCCACCTATAAACGATAAGCCTAAAAGAACTTTCTCCGGAGTTCTTCTCTTATTCTTTTTTGCCTTTGATTTATCCGCGCCGTACGCAAAGAAAGTTATTATTGAAACAACGGCTATATAGCCTAAAACAAACTTAACCATGTTTATATTGTAATAGTTTTATTAAAGTTTTTCAAGTATAAAATACAAATTTATAAAAATTCCTTGACAAACCTAACTATATAAGGCATAAATATTATTCATAAGTAAAACTTATGGATTATAGGAGGAAAAAAAATGAGAAAATTAAGCACATTAATCGCAATTGCGCTCATCGTAACAATCGGTGGCGTATACGCAGCGTGGAACTACGCTCAAGGCACAACTGCATCAGTTGAAATCACTCGTGAAGTTCAAATGGCGCAAGTTATTACGTCTGGTAACAAGGGTACTATCAAAGCAACCCCAACAAACGTTGCTTTCATAGTAGACGACAAAGGTAACTATGAAGCAGAATTAGAAGCTTCTGGTTCATTTGCCATTACGTTCACTCACGCAACCGGCGCTGACGCTGACACTATTAATAATGGTATCGCAATGGAAGCAACTATAACTCTTAAAACTACTGCTGGTGTTACTGGTTCAGCTCTTCTTTATTACGATCCCCATACTAAAACAGAAGTTGCTCCGCTTACAGTAAACACAAATAACAAAATCACTCTTAACAATGGCGATCCAACAAAGTCTACTATTTTGGAAGCAAGCGATATCGCTGCTTGCCTTACTCTTGCTAACGTTAAGCTTGACACTAAGGCTGAAAACGATGCTTTCCACAACGCATTAAAGAACTACACTATCGTTATCACTATTAGCGAAGTAGTTGCTGCTAATCCAGTATAAAAATTAAAACTTTTATATTAACGTGCGAAAAATTTAAGATATCCATAACGGCGCAATTTTCATTGTGCCGTTATGTCGTCTTAAAAATAGACTAAGGAATACTTTATGACAGGGTTTGAATTATACGTATTTTTCCTATGTCTTATAGTTTTCATTGCTCTTACTGCATTATTCTCGTTTATGATTTGCTATATTGCAAAGCAAAAGGGAATTTTAGTAACTAACGGGCTTGAAGACGCTAAGATAAAAGAAAGACTCAATAAACAACTTAATAAAAAAAGCACTAAAGCGGGTAGGATTATGGAATTAATCGAGAAGATTGCTTCCATAACTTTATGCGCTTGTTTAGCCGTGCTTTTAATCGTTACGAGTATTTCAAGTTGCAGAGGCGATACGAAAGTTGACTCTTTACCCGCAATCAAGGTTATAGCGTCAACTTCAATGGCGGAAAAGTACGAAGAAAACAAATATCTTTTCAACAATAACCTTGACGATCAACTTCAACTCTTTGACGTGGTTTTACTTCACGAACTTCCAAAGGAAGAAGATTTAGAGCTTTACGACATAGTTGTTTACGAACATATCACGGGGGCGCTCTTAATTCACCGTATCATCGGCATTGAAGAGCCAAATGCAGAGCATCCTAACGAACGCCACTTCCTTTTGCAAGGCGACGCGGTGCATTATCCTGACACTTATCCCGTTAGATATAGCCAAATGAGAAGTATTTATCGTGGCGAAAAAATACCTAACGTTGGTAGTTTCGTTTACTTTATGCAATCTCCAGCAGGTATTATTTGTATTATCCTTTTACTCGTTACTTTAGTATTGATGCCTATTGCGGATAACTTTATTTTAAGAAAAGAATACGCGCGCGTTTTTCTTTTCGTTGAAAAAGGCGAAATCGATAGAAAGGCTCTTGAACTTTATAGAGAAGGTAGAAAGGGGTCTAGCAGAGGTGAAGATGCGTAAATTTAGATATATTGCTTTCTCTCTCGTCGCCTTATTTGTCGTAGCCGTTTCACTTATTACTCCTAAAGTTAAAGCGTCGTGGGTATATAACGAAGCCTTGTCTGCTGATATAGATTTTAACGTTGACGTTATAGTTATGCCGTGGGAAGGCGCAGATGATCTTCCAAACCAAAGCGAATACGGTAACAACCACAAAATTTTAATTGAAAAAGTTTTGAACGGAACTTACACTTCAGGTGGTACTAATCAAAACGTTGGTCTTAACACAGAAAACTCTTATCTCGCTGAAGAAATTGCTAATAGAAAAGCCATTTCTTATCGTGACGCTAACCAACTTGGTAGCATGGACCTTTGGCAATCGGATAGAATTAACGAGTTCTTTGAACTTAACGACGGCACTAACAACGTTGAATTTATCCTTAAATTCCCAGACGGGTCTGACGATACTTATTATTTATACAGTACGAGTTTATTCCTTGGCGACGGCTGGTCACCTGAAATCCCTGCGGGAACGAATATTTATCCCGTATATAGAACTACTCTTCAAAGAAATGCTGACGGTAAGTGGGAGGCGATTGCAACGGAAGTTGGTTACGCTCCGTCTGCAAGATATAGCAACCCTTACACGGGCTTAGCGCTCGGCAACGCGTTTGACACTAACAAATGGGTAAAAGGTAGAATTGGAACAAGTTTAAGCGATGCGGTTTACACTAAGAAAGGTTACGCAATGCCGGTTGAATCTCACGACCCTACTCACGAAACTTATTACTACTATGATAACGGCTCTTCAACCACTAACTTAACGGTAACTATTTCTAAGAGTGAAAAAGCAGTAGTTTACGTTTACAATTCAAGCGGTAACTTAGTTTCTGCAACTAGCGGAACTAGTCAAGGCAGTCAAAAGGTAACTTTCAAACCGAGTAGAAACGCCAAGTATTATATAAAAGTAACGGGTGACACGTATTCTACGTTCACAATCAACTAATTTTAATAAATTAGCACTTGCTATCGCAAGTGCTTTTTTTGTTGCAATTATTCCGCCCTATATTGACAAAATTCGACACGAGTGCTATACTTATCCCACCTTTACTTTTAGGAGAAAAATTATGAATTTAGATTTATTTAAGCAAGGGCTTATCATGAAAACGGCAAACTCATTTTCTTGGGAAGAAATTGACTCTGGCGAAAACTCCGTTGCGCTCAGAACCTTTATCCCTTCAAGAAAATATAATACTGAAATTGCTATGACGGTTGAGTTTAACGAAAAGGCAACTCTCGTTATTACATTTGCGTTTGATTCTATCAATTATAATAAAGAGTCATTGGCGCTTGTTAATTACTTTAACCAAGGTTTATATTTCTTTAAGGCTTACGTTAAGCAAGTAAGGCGCGGGCATGCGTTAATCGTTGAATACGCTAGCCCTAACTGTGATAGCGTTGAACAAGCAAGCGAAACCGTTCAAGAAATGATTGATAGGTTGTTTAGCGATTCTTGCGCGGAATACTTACTCCCGCTCACCGCCATAACGGAGGCGTAATATGATTAGAATTGTATTTTTTGCAGAAAAAAAATTGCTTGAACAATTTGAGCAAGAGAGAAAAGAGTTGCTTTTTAATAAGATTACAAGCGCGCTTATAAAAGAACTCGGCGAAGAAAACGTAACGGTGGTTGAAGAAGAATCAAGCACTTTGGTTTTAGATATAAAATGCAACGCTAGTTTTGATTCTATCAAAAACTTCGTTTACGAATCTTCCGAACTTAACAAAGACGAGATTTGCGGAACTAACTTCTCTATTTTCAACGTTAGCGAAAACGACGACCGCACTTCTTTGCAAGACGAGGCTAGAAAACGTAACGGCGACTCTTTTTCAGATTACGTCAATCAATTGCGCATATTAAAAGAAAAACTCGAAGAGGAAATTTACGGTCAATCTCACGCTATAAACGAAGTTGTTTCCGGTTTGCTTAACGCTTATTTTAAGGATAAAGACTCTAATTCTCCCCTTACCACCTTTACTTTAATGGGTCCGTCTGGTTGCGGAAAGAGCCTTCTTGCCGAAAAAACCGCTAAACTTTTGTTTGAACTCAACGGAACGGAATATAAAATCTTAAACGCCGTTGATTACGATAAAACCTCTACTTGTAACGATATCGTTAGGTTTGTTTACTCTAATCCGCGTTGCGTTTTAGTGTTTAATGATTTTCTTCAAAGTGGCAATATTGCAGACCTTATTATAAGCGCCATTGAAACGGGCGAGTACGATAGGGTTTCCTTCAAAAACGTCATAATGATTTTCACTACGAAAATCGGAAAGTCTATTTACAATTCTTCTTTCACGGGAAATCTTGCAAACGTTTCAGAAGAAACGCTTATAAACGCTATTTCTCAATACTTTGGCGAAACTTTAACCGAAAAACTTGCAAGCGGAAAGTTAATTATGCTCAACTTTGCTCCGCAAGAAATGTTAAGGTCGGTTGCCTACGATGAAATTTGTAAAGTATTTGATGATTTCAACCAAAAAACTAATATAGAAATCAGTTGCGATGCCGATAAGTTATCAACCGCTATTCTTTATATGAATAAGGAAGATTATACTATTCCCACCATTAAAAAGTGCGTTAATAAACTTTTTAACAAAGAACTTTCAGACCTTTTTTCACAAGTGGATAAATCTTCCGGCGAGCCTTTGCTCTGCTCTACTAAAAAACTTAACTTCGAACTTTTGCTAGACGACTGCGACCTTAACGTTAAAAACCTTTTTGCAACTAGAACTTTTACAGCTTTAATCGTTTGCAAAAAGAGCGACGCTTCTTTCTTTGAGGCGTTGAAGATAGATAACGTAAAAATTATAACCGCTTCAACTTATGACGATGCTGTTCAAATATTAAATAACGGCGTTGACTTTGTGTTGCTTGACGTTTTAACCGGCGTTGAAAAAATGGAAATCGTTCCCACTAGCCTTGAAGACTATGATTCGCAAGGCGTTAAGATTTTTAACTATATTGGAACTTATTTTAGAGAAGTCCCCTTATATCTTCTTGCCAACGTGGAATACGAAATTTACCATACGAGTTACGCAAGTTTTCTAAACGATATTGCAAGAGCGATTTGCTATTTTAATAAAGAAGACGTTGAAGACGTTGAAACTTCTATATCCTTCCTTCAAGAAGAGCTTGAAGTGGCAAAAGATTTAGCGTTGCTTATCGGCGAAGGAAAATACCTTGCTTATCAAACCAAACAAGTTTTAGATAAGAAAAACGAATTGCTCACAATTCAATTTACTAAACTTTCCCTTGAAAACACCGAAAGAAAACTTGAAAGTAGATATCTAACGAGTTTCTTATCCAACTTGAAGTTTGACGACGTTATCGGGCACGAACACGCAAAAAAAGTTCTTAAATACTATTCTAGTTTCTTAACCCGTAACGACGTTTATCTTGGTGATAATCCTCCCAAAGGCTTCCTTATTTACGGTCGCTCAGGGCTTGGCAAAGGGCTTCTTGCAAAAGCCTTGGCGGGCGAAACTAATGCAACTTTAATTAGTTACGACGCTAAAGATATCGTGTTCGACGATACTTGTTCTCCTTGCGAAGTCGCTAAAAAGATAAAGGAAATTTTCAATAACGCTAAACAATGCGCTCCCGCCGTTTTACTCGTTAAAAACGTTGAATGTCTCTTGCTTTACGACCCCGATATTACAAGGGCAACGCTTGGAGAAATAGAAAAGTTAAACAAAAACAAAAAACAACCCGTTTTATTTATCGGAACAACCACTTTCGATAGAGATGAGTTCCCAGATAAAACTATCAATAGTTTTGATAGAGCAATCGGCTTGATTTTACCAAATAAAGAAGAAAGGCGCGCGTTCATTAAAAAATACTTGGCTGAAAAACAAATTACTTCCCTTTCCGATCAAGCAATCGAAACCGTTGTTGCAACAACTCAATATAATAGTTATAGTTTTATTAGAACTCTTATCGATTTTGCTATCTCTAACGCAAGGGGCAAAGAACTTACCGACACGCTCTTTGTCGACTCCTACGATCTTTACACGATGGGCGAAGAAACCAACTCGCTATCTACCGAAGGTCTTGCCGAAACCGCATATCACGAAGTTGGGCATTATTTAATAGATTATTTATTAGGCGGTCATCCGTCGTTCGTTACAGTCGTATCTAGAGGGCATTATCTCGGTTACACGAGAATTGACTCAAAAGAAGACCGATCCAAAATTACTAAACAAGATTTGCTCAACGAAATTTGCTGTGATTTTGCAGGTAGAGCCGCCGAAGTTTTAATCTACGGCGAAGAAGGTTTATCAACGGGCGTTAGCGGAGATATAAAAAGCGCTACTCACAATGCTAAATGCGTAGTTTGTTATTATGGTATGGATAATTTCTTATATAGCACCCGCTATATTGAAAACGATGAAAGTATTCCAGACGCTATGCTTGAACGCATAAACGCAATTATATGCGAACAATATGAAAGGGCGTTAAAGCTCTTATCTGATAACAGAGAAAAGCTTGAAGCCTTAGCTCAAGCGTTAATTGAGAAAAAATCATTGACGGGCGACGAATGCGAAAAGATTTTAGCATCCTTAAAATAACCCAATAAAAAAAGCACTTGCAACCGCAAGTGCTTTTTAATTATTTTTCTTTTGTATATTGTTTATTGTCAACTCGCTAGGATATTTTTGCATTTGTTTTCTAATCAGGGCGTTCCCTTACTTTTAACAAATTCCATATAAGCAAAACACTCTTCGCTTGTCGATAGTCTTACTTCGCCGTCTTTTACTAAAACGATTTTTGGATGTCCTCCTATATACTCTTCTTTATAAATCGGCTCGTAAACTTCATATCCGTTCCAGCTTTTACCCTTTTTCAAACTATCGGCAAACAATTTTATGCGACACAATTCTAATTGTTTTTTCATAACTATCTCCTTATATTTTAGTTTACAATAAAACTTTAACACATAATATATGCCAACCCTTGTCAAAATAAAATAATATTTTTTTATTTGCTTGGACGAAAAGAATATTAAAAAGGCTTGGTTAAAACCAAGCCTTTTTTTATTTGTTTGGTATTAAAAAAACTCTCTTATTCTAGCAAGGCGCTCCTCTCTATCCGGCATAGGTACGTATCTTACGGGCGCTTTGCAAGCGCTAATTCTTGCGCCCGCTATTAAATATTCTCTTGTCGTGCCGTACTGAACGTTATTTTCACTTTGCGCTCTTAACTCAACGTACTCGTTGAAAGCAAGAACAAACGGCTCAAAGTTTTTATCTTCGTCCATCGTTTTCATAAACTTTTCTTCAACGCCTTTTAATTGCTCGTATAACGTGCTTAAATAATAATCTTTGCCTCTAATGAATTTTAAGTAATAATGCGAATATTTTTTTAATTCGGTCATAGTTATTCCAGTTTCATCAAATCTCCCGATACACATATTGTCTCGTTTTATAATTAAGTCGATATGGCAAACACGTTTGTCTTCAGGCTCTGCATCTCCTAATAAATACTCTACTTTTTGAGTATATGTATACTTAATAGCAAGCGCGTTTTTCAAAATTAAAAACCTTTTTTTAGAATCATCAAAATTACGCATTAATTGCATAGTTTTTGTGTTTTTATTAAGTTTAGCAAAGAACGCGTCCGATGGTTTGAAGTTTTCTATTTCCGTATCTGATTTCTTTTTTAGTAGCTTAATGTATTCTTCTTCACTTATGACTTTCTTTTCCATTTTTTCTTTCTCCTTTTTTACGTGAATTTTCCACACTATGTGGACTTTCCCCTAAAAACGCCAAAATCTCACCCGAAGGTGAGATTTTTTCTAAAAAAATATATATAGTTTTTTGAGTTACTTATATTATACCATACTTTTACCTATAAAGTCAAGAAAAATTTGCGGTTTTATTAACGCCCCATATTTCAACAATTCTTTTCGTGAGGTTTTTATTGTTTTATTCTATATTTACCACCATCTTCTTCAATCAACGCAACTATCGACTTCATAAGTGTGTCAGGTACCTCTTGAAAGTTTAACGGAAATACGTTTTCCCATGTAACAGTAGTTTTGTCTAAGCGAGATATAAGTTTAGGTTTTATAATGCTTAATTCTTCAAATATAACTTTTGCGTAAACTTTGATAACTTCATCTACTTGCGCTTGAGCGTAAAGATATTTGTTGTAGGCTTCTACAACATTATCACAAGCACTACAGTTATAGCATTGTTTATATCTATCTCCCAACGCCAAGTTTCTATATTTCTCGAAAACAGCACAGTTGAAACAAGCAGCTTTAGAACTTTCTTTCATGTATAATTGTTCGCACTTATACACATAGTTTACCACAGTATTGTATTTTTTTTGCTCGTTTTTTATTTTAGATGTAATAAGTTTTTTCATAATTCTCTCCCCTATGAAACCATAAATTTACACACATAAGACCTAACTCCAGTCCTATTATTTAAACATTGCATAATTTTCAAAGCTCCTACAGCCCCAACGTGTCCCACCGCTGAATGAAGCTGCATAGGTATCAGTTGCATTAAGCCATTTATGTTTGCTTCATGCCAAGTAAGTTGCAAATATGTTCTCATATTTGCAATTGCCGCAGCATCCAAATCAAGGAAATCTTCTGCTGTTTTCCAGCCTTTTATATTTTCAAAATAGTTTCTAATTGATGGCGGAATTAAAGATGGATTTTCTCCCCAATTTTTTGCCAACAAAATATCCGCTTTTCTAAAATTGCCATCTGCACCTTTGCGAATTGTAGTCATATTGCCAATTTTTACACTAGGGGCATTTAGTTCAGAAAAATCTACTTGCCAATTTTTAATAGTAAATTTCGTTACCTTCTCACCAGTATACATATTAACACTCGCCTTCTTGATGGCATCGGATGCTTCAGGTGTTATATTTAAAAATCCTGACCTTAATTTCTTTGCAGAAAGTGACCCGTTTTTCGTTATATATTCAAAATTGGCGTTTTTCAAACTCGGTAATTGTTTTAATGCCGATTCTTCGAAAACTTCTCTAAATTGTTTATTGTTTACATTAATTTTACGAACTGCTTTTTGAGTGGTTTGCTCAGCAATGTCTGATGATGCATTAGCCATAACCGTCGCTTTTTTACCACCAACATAAATATCCGCATCATTAACAAAATTAGAAACATTCCTCCTTAGTTTCGGTCTGATACTATTTACTACGCCACCTAAAAGTTTTCCAACACACTTGAAAGTTACACCAAGAGCAATACCTGTTAAACAACCCTTAGAGAAACTTTCCAACGCCGTTTTTACATCTTCGCCATCTATTAAACTATACAATCCTTCTGTTACCCCACCCACAAAAGAATCCCCAACAATGCCAAGATTTGCAGACAACGCACCAGCCACTGCCGCTAAAGCAACCTTGCGATAATCTAAACTTTCCACCGATTGGTTTTGCATTACCACCTCTAAAAGAACTTCAATTGCAGCACCAGCAATAGCGCCTGCAGTAGATGATGCTTGGGGTTTTTTAATAGTTATTGCTACTGTTATGATTGAAACAACAACGCAAGCGACGCCTACTACCCATTTTTCTTTTTCAGTAGCAGTTGATGGAACGTTTGGAGTAAATATATTTGTTGAAAAAATATCGTTAAGTGTTAAAGATGAAACGGCATTTGCAATACCTTTTTCCGAAAAAATTTGTGTTATTGTATTTTTTACACTTGTAAATATGCTTGCTATGTCAATTGATGAAAATTCAAGTTCATAATTTTTAAACTCATTTAAAAAATCTTGCTTAATCTCTTTCAGAGACCTCGTTTCATTTTTAATTTGTGTATAGCATTCTGAATTTGTAAAATGACTATTTGTTGATGAATTATATATGATTTTATTTTGATCAAAAGAATATAAATCCCCTAAATCAGAACGAATTTTATAAGCACTATACGGCTCACAAGTATATGTGATTTGTGCGTTTGAGTCTACACCAAATATAAAATATTTATTTAATGCAACGCAGTGAGTAGTATAACTTTCCGGTTGATATGCGTAAACATATCTCATTTCATCGTCTTCGGCACCATCTTTACGTATTATTTCTTTACAACTTGAAAGTTCCGATTCTGTTAATACCGCTTCCCCGTTTAGCGTTATAAACCCACTTAAAGAATACTTGATTCCCTCACTATTTTTATATATCCTTGAATAATCGGTATAAGCAAGACCATACACAACTTCTCCGGCAGAGTTTTCCGTCGTTGCAATAAATACATCATAAGAAGTTGGCATTAGCGCAATAATCAATTGATAGACGAAGGCTTCTTCATCATAAAGCAAATCGTCTTCAAAAGCATTAAGACTATCTTCATCAAGCGAACTTATATCCATATGCTCAAAACTTCTTGAAGAAAGAGGTATAATATTGTTTTCGTTATAAGAATTGTACGTCGCCTCTGCAAGTTTAGTTGCAATATCATCTACAATCTTATCTTTTTGAAATTTTAAGCTGCCAGCTAATTGATTAAATTTATCATCTATCGCTGCCGCAATATCTCCACCAGTAGCAGAAACGTCTTCCCACCAATTTTCTAAATCGCTCGATGCGTTGCCCCACCAATCTTCAAGATCTATTGAGGCATCCCCCCACCAATCCTCCAAGTCAGACATAGCGTCATCCCACCAAGATCCACCGCCGCTATCTTCACCCGCAAAGTCGCACGCAACGGCATTACACATCATTACAAATGACAAGAAAATTAAAAGCGTTGTTTTTACAAATTTTTTAAACACGACACACCTCTAAAGCATAGTCTATTTTTTTCAACATATAAAGTATAACTTTATATGAAACTATTTGTCAAGAGCTTTGATAATGATTAGTGTTTTATTAAAATTTGCCGTTTTTGCCATTTTTATCTTTTCTAAAAGTATAGGTGTGTGGTACCAATGCAATTTGTAAAAAGTACGACAAATATAAAAGCACCAACTATTGTTGATGCTTCTATTTTTTGGTGACCCCTACGAGATACAACCGAAACCCCTAAAGGGGAGCCCCTCGGTTGACGCAAGCGCCGAACTGCGTTCTCATCTCGTTAGGGGGAAGCACGAAAAAACGCACACCGCTAAGGTGTGCGTTATTCGTGTGAAAGGGCTACGAAAAGGATACAAAATTGAAAGCGGATGAGTTGAAGCCAAAAGCGGATGATTTTTTTGAAAACGGTCTCAATTTCAATTTTAGGTCGAAATTCTATTTTTAATAAAAAT
>SVHZ01000042.1 GCA_015055525.1 Clostridiales bacterium | reverse complement strand
CTCTTCCCCCGACGCTCTCTTTTGGTTTTTATGCGCCTCTTTTGCAAAGTGATAAGCTCTGCTTAAAAATTTCACTTCGTCTTCAGGGTATATTTTATTTATTTCGTCAAGCACTGTGTATGAGTTATTCACTTTATTTCTCCACAAAATAAGAATAGATAGAAGATTCTAGAAGGTCTTTTTTAACGCCGTCAACCTTATAAACGAACTGATTTTCGACGATAAAGCCTAGTTCCTTGAACGTTTCTAAACAAAACGCTACTTGAGTTTCATCGCCACTCTCGTCACAAATTTCAAGCCACGTCTTATCTTTATTTAAGAATTTAGTTATAAGTCTAAACGTTAAAATCATTTCTTCACGTTGGGTTTTGAAAGGAATTTCAAAAGAATTTAACGAGTTTTGATATACTTTCTTCCCTATTCCTAAAACCTTAAAAGGTCTGTCAACGTAAACAACGTTGTCGTAAGGGGAAAGTTCAACTTCAAGAAGATTTCCGCCTACTAAAACGGCGTTTTTTCCACCTGTTACAGTAAGCGATAGCGGGCAGAAAGTAAACTTTTTAAGCCCGTCGTATTTTAAGTAATTTTCAGGGTTTGTTACAACGAAAAGAGTTCCCCTTCCGCTAACGTGCGTTTTGTTAATAATTTCTTCAAGAGCATCTCCATGAATATTAACGCAATGGTCGTTTTTATTCCCCTTTATTGAGTTTAACGCATTTTTTAGAGCAAGCAAAGTAAATTCTTTACTTTCATTATACTCAAAGTCAACCGCTTTCAAAATACCTTTTGCATATTCTCTGCCATTATAAGCGTTAATTGAACTTTCAAAAAATACGTTTTTTATAGCGTTTGAATTTAACGGTTCAAGATATTTAAGCCCGTTAAAACTCGTTATTTCTATTTTTGGTGTTTTTACGTTTAAGTGAGTTGAACCCGCTTTGATAGGTCTTGCCGTAACTTCTTCTTCAACGGTTAAAATTATCGGTTTTTTATTACCTAAGCCAAACGGTTCAAACTTAGCGATTTCCTTTGCAAAACGCAAAGTAAACGGAGAACTTAAAACGTAATCAACTTCAATAGTTTTGTCAAACGAAACTTGCTCGTAACGAGTTGAAATATAATCGTTAAAAGCGTTAGCAAAAGCCTCGAAATTTTCTTCGCTAACCGTAACCCCCGCAGCCTGAGAATGCCCGCCAAAATCGATTAAAACGCCAGATGCTGAAGATATTGCATCGTAAACACTAACGTCGCCAATAGACCTTGCAGAGCCGTGGAGCAATCCGTCTATCTCAGAAAATAATACGGTAGGTAAACCGTATTCTTCGGTAAGGCGAGCAGCAACGATACCTAGCATTCCGTTCATCCAATCTTTATCGTATAAAACAATAGAATGACCGTAATTACCGTGAGTTTTTAATTTGTTTTTAGCGCTTTGATATAGCGTTTCGCACTCTTGTTGCCTATCGACGTTGTACCTACAAAGCCTTTCAATTAAACTATCTCTTTCTTGTTGACTCTCAGTTAAGAAGAGTTTCAACGCGGAGTACGCGTCACCCATTCTACCCGCGGCGTTTATCTTAGGCGCAACTGAAAATGAAAGCCCAACCGAAGATATATCTTTTGCACCGCTACTATACAATAAACCCGTAACCGCTTTTGAGCATCTGCCGTTTTTAATAAGTTCAACACCGTGATATACGATGTTTCTATTTTCACCAACGAGTGGCATACTATCTGCAATGGTTGCAAGCGCAACTAAATCTAAATAATCGTTTGCCCTATCGCCAATGAGAGCGCAAGCGAGTTTATAAGCAACGCCCGCACCAGATAAGTTATCGTAAGGATATTCTTGCCCTTTAGTCTTAGTGCTAACTATTGTGGTTTGAGGAAGTTCTTCAGGCAACTCGTGGTGATCGGTAATTATTACGTCAACACCCAAGTCGTTAAGATATTCAACTTCTTTTTTAGCGCTAATACCACAGTCAACGGTTATGACAAGATCTGGGAAATAATTATCTAATACCTCGTTTATTACCCCTTCGGTTAAACCGTAACCGTTTTGCCTTTCGGGAATAACGGTAAAAGCATCGATACCAAACACTTTTAGCGCTCTATATAAAACGGTGGTAGCGCAAATACCGTCAACGTCGTAATCGCCGTAAACAACTACCGTTTCACCGTTTTCTTTGGCGAGTTTTATCCTATTTACGGCATCTTCCATTCCACTCATCGTAAACGGAGAGATGGGAACCCAATTTTCAGGCGACAAAAAATCTAGGATTTTTTCGCGCGTGTCAAATCCCCTACCATACAATATCTCCGCAGTAGAATACAATATACCTACGCAATCGGATAGTTCTTTTATTAAGTTTTTTTGAGCGTTATCATACGTTTTTCTAATTATTCTCATAAAAACTCGCTGTAAATGCAAACGGACGGGAGTCCCCCGTCCGCCTTATTTATTATACCGTTTTCTTTAAGTTTTTAATCTTCTTTGCAATCTTACGGAAGTATACCCACATAGGTGCTGACAGGAACACGGAAGAATAAGTTCCCGCAATAAGACCGAAGATTATCGGAAGAGCAAATTCTGCCATCGTTGATACGCCGAGTACTGCGCATACGATTGCAAGAACTACTATTACCGCTAAAGTAGTAATCGTTGTTAAAATAGTTCTCTTTAACGTATCGATAATTGACTTGTTAGCAATTTCTGCATCAGTAGCATCTTTCATCGAATCAAGTTTAGCAACTTCTCTAATTCTATCAAATATAACGATAGTCGCGTTGATAGAGTAACCAACAATCGTGATTACCGCAGCAATAAACGTGGTGTTTACTTGAACGCGGAAAATCGTTACTAAAGCAATCATCATAAGAACGTCGTGCGCAAGAGCAACAATTGCCGCTAAACCACTTGTTATTGTGAAACGGAAACCGATGTATATAAGCATTATCACTATCGCCACTAACGTTGCAATAATTGCATTTTTCAAAAGTTTTCTAGAAGTTTCAGCGCCTACGATATTACTGTCAATCGTATCGTCTTTAATAACGTCAAACTCGTCGTTATAGTTGTTGATAAGTTCAACAATCTTATCGTTAAGACCATTTTCTTCTTCAAGTAAAGCACGGAATTCGTTTTGAGCTTTTTCACTTGACGCATCAATCTTTTTACCGTTAAGAGAATATTTAAGACCAATTTCATAAATATTCTTATCTTCGCCAGACCATCTAGTTGAACCGATTTCAAAACCTTCACTCTTGATAAGGTCGTTAATTTGATCAACTAAGTCTTCCTTAACGTTTTCACGAGTTGCAACGTAATCGCCAAATTCAACGTTAACGGTTGCACCACCGGCAAAGTCAATACCAATGTTCATGCCCGCAAAAATCATTACGATGAAACCCGCTAAGATAATTGCAAGTGAAACAGGTGCGAAATACTTAAACTTTTCAAAGAACTTAAAAGTTAAATCCTTAATCCTCTTCATCGAAAAGCACCTCCTTTTTAAGACCTAAGAAGGAAGCCTTTCCCCCTGAAAGATTATACATTATGTTAACGAGTAATCTTGAAACTACAATTGCCGTAAACATCGAAAGAACGATACCTAAAAGCAACGTGATTGCAAAGCCCTTGATTGAACCTGGACATAAAATCCAAAGAACGATTGATGCAAGAACAGTTGTAATATTCGAGTCAAAAATCGTTACAAACGCTCTCTTGAAACCTGTTCTAATTGCGTTAGTTGCAGTTTTACCCGATTCAAATTCTTCCTTAATTCTTTCAAAGATAATTACGTTAGCGTCAACCGCCATACCGATTGAAAGAATAATACCAGCGATACCCGGAAGAGTAAGTTCTACCCAAGGAACGAGCGCTAAAAGAAGAATAAAGAGTACCGTGTAAAGCGCAAGTGCAAGAGATGCTGCAATACCCATACCGCGATAGAACACGATCATAAGCGCAAAGATAATAAGTAAACCGATGCCACCTGCAACTACGCTTGCAGGAAGAGCGTTTTCACCGAGGGTTGCACTTATCTTGTTAGAAGAACCAATTTCAAACTCAAAGTCAAGTCTACCCGCTTTGATAACCGCTGCGATAGTTTCGGCTTGCTCGTAAGTTTCAATGCCTTCGATTTGAGCGCTAGCACTTGTGATTTGTTCATTTACCTTGGGAGAAGAAATAATATCGTCACCAAGTTTAATGTACATCGTTTTACCAGAAAGTTGTTGAGTTGCTTGAGAGAACTTTTTAGTACCTTCAGCAGTAAACTCTAAAACTACTATCGGTTGACCGTTTTGATCGTAACCCGCATAACAGTTTTCAATGTGTTCACCTTCAAGATATGGAACACCAGACTCGTCTTCAAACGAAAGTTTACCAGAAGAACCGATAATTGATAAAATTTCATCAGCATCTTCAACTTCAGGGATTTCAATTCTAATTTCTCTGTCGTCACCAACACCTTGAATAGTGATGATTGCTTCAGTGTAACCCTTATTGTCAAGACGGGTTCTTAAAATATCAACGGCACTATCAAACAATTCGTCAATGTTTTCTTGTTGACTGTCGCTGTATTTAGGTGTTAAAACTGCGGCGTAACCGCCCTTAAGGTCAATACCGAGACCGATAGTGCTACCAATTGAATTGTAATCCTTAATTCCGTTTTTGTAACCGGGAATTGGAAAGGACGCAAATTCAAGCACCGCTAAAATAGCAGTAAGAAGAACTATGATACCGAGTATGATACCTGATTTTACCTTACTCATTGAATCCTCCACGTAAGTTTAGCAAAATAAAAGAAAACTTTTAATTACATATATACTCTAACATTATAAATGCAAACTGACTTTTAGTCAATAAGATTTTGCACTTTTAGTATAAATTTTATTAAATTTATATAAAAAAACTTGCCAAAAAAACGAAACACGCCTTATTTAGCGTGTTTCGATCATCAATATTAGTCAAGTTCAACGGCTCCAGTATATAAAGCGTAATAACTACCCTTCTTTTCAAGGAGTTCTTCGTGAGTTCCGCGCTCAATAATTCTACCTTTATCTAAAACCATTATAACGTCGGCGTTACGAACGGTTGACAAGCGGTGCGCTATAATAAACACCGTTCTGCCTTCCATAAGTTTATCCGTTCCGCGCTGAACTAAAAGTTCGGTACGAGTATCGATTGAAGAAGTCGCTTCGTCCATTATCATAACGGGCGCATCTGCAACGGCGGCTCTTGCTATTGAAAGGAGTTGCCTTTGACCTTGAGAAAGATTACCACCGTCAGCGGTAAGCATAGTATCGTAACCGTTCGGAAGTCTAGTTATAAAATCGTGAGCGTTTGCAAGTTTAGCAGCGTCGATGCACTCTTCGTCGGTAGCGTCAAGCCTGCCGTAACGAATATTTTCCATAACAGTTCCCGTGAATAAGCAAGTGTCTTGCAAAACTATGCCTAAAGATTTTCTAAGGTCTGCCTTTTTAATTTTGTTAATGTTTATACCGTCGTAACGAATCTTTCCGTCCGCTATATCGTAGAAACGATTTATAAGGTTAGTTATGGTCGTTTTACCAGCGCCAGTAGCGCCAACAAAGGCTATCTTTTGACCATGCTCTGCGTATAAAGTTACGTTGTGAAGAACGATATTATCCGGAACGTAACCAAAATCAACGTCAAACATACGAATATCACCTGAAAGTTTAGTGTAAGTTACCGTACCTTCAGCCTTATGCGGATGACGCCAAGCCCAGTTACCCGTTCTTTCGTTAGTTTCGATAAGTTCGCCGTTTTCTTCTTTAACTCTAACGAGCGTTACGTAACCTTCGTCCTCCTCTTCTTTTTGATCGAGAAGATCGAACATTCTGCTCGCACCCGCCATAGCCATAACTACGGAATTTATCTGGTTAGATATTTGACCCGTGATGTTTGCAAACTGCCTTGCCATACCTAAAAATGAAACTACTATACTAATTTCAAGCGGGGCTAAGAACGTACCTAATTCAAACAACGACTTAAAACTCAAATTAAGCCCCGTTTTATTAGTTAAAATTATTATTCCACCACCGATAAACGCAACTAAAACGTATAAGACGTTACCGATATTGTGAATTATCGGCATAAGCATATTTGAAAATGCGTTTGCCTTGTTAGACACTTCAAAAAGTTCTCCGTTGAGTTCGTCAAATTTTTCAATCGACTTTTTCTCGTGATTGAACACTTTAACAACTCTTTGACCGTTCATCATCTCTTCAACGTAACCTTCAACTTTACCAACCGATTGCTGTTGCGCCATAAAGTATTTAGCACTATTTTTACCAATAGTTTTAGTAACGAAAGTTATAAACAATAAACCAACGACAACCACAACAAACAGCATTATACTCAGATAAAGCATAACTAAAACAAGCGTCGTCATCGTGATAATAGTTGAACAAAACTGCGGTAGCGATTGAGAAACGAGTTGCCTAATAGCGTCAACGTCGTTAGTATAAGTACTCATAATATCGCCATGTGTGTGCGTATCAAAATACTTAATTGGAAGACGTTGCATCTTAGTGAACAATTTAACTCTCATATCCCTTAAAAATCTTTGAGTTAAAATTGCGCCGAGTTGTTGATAAATAAAGTTTGAAAGTATGCCTAAAAGATAGATACAACCTAAAATTATAAGCGTAACTACTATTTTAGACCAAGCCTCGCCTATAGTCAAAGTTTTTTCAATCGCTTGACCTAAAGCATCGTAAACTTGTTGCAAAAATAAACCTGCAATAGCGCCTGTTATCGCGCTTATCACTAAGCAAATTGCAATCACTATTAAAAGGGGCTTATAATCTTTGAAAAGTATCCCCATAAGGCGTTTAAGTACGCCTTTTTTCATCATACCTACGGGTGGAACCGCACCACGACCGCGCATTCTCATACCAGCCATTACTCGTTACCCCCTTCGGTAGATTTATTTTGCGAATTGTAAACTTCCTTGTAAATTTCATTACTTTCAATCAAGGTTTCGTGCGTGCCAACGGCATTGATTTTACCACCGTCAAGCACAACGATTTTATCCGCATCTTGAACGGATGCTATGCGTTGAGCAATAATGATTTTAGTAGTATTTGGAAGTTGCTGTTTGAAAGCCTTTCTAAGAAGAGCGTCCGTTTTCATATCTACTGCCGACGTAGAGTCGTCAAGTATCAAAATTTCAGGATTTTTAAGTATTGCCCTTGCTATACAAAGCCTTTGCTTTTGACCACCTGAAACGTTAGCGCCACCTTGTTCGATAAAAGTGTCGTACCCGTCTGGGAAGGTGGATATAAATTCGTGCGCTTGCGCAATTTTGCAAGCGGTTATCATCTCTTCATCAGTTGCGTCTTCATTTCCCCAACGAAGATTTTCTTTAACTGTTCCAGAGAATAAAACGTTCTTTTGAAGTACCACCGAAACCTTATCTCTAAGCACTTTCATATCGTAATCTCTAACGTCTACGCCACCGACTTTAACACTGCCTTCATCAACGTCATAAAGACGTGAAATTAACGATATTAGCGTTGATTTTGAAGAACCTGTTCCACCGATTACACCGACCGTTTCGCCAGATTTTATCGATAAATTTATATTATCTAAAACGTAGCGCTCGCCAGATTTAGAATACTTAAAACAAACGTTTGAAAACTCGATAGAACCATCTTTAACTTGGGTTATCGGGTTTTTAGGGTTTACTAAATTACTCTTTTCGTCAATAATTTCTTCAATACGCCTTGCAGATTCCGCCGAAAGAGTGAGCATAACGAAAATCATTGAAAGCATTTGAAGAGATATAAGTATTTGAAGCGAGTAAGTGAGCATACTTTGAAGACTGAAAACGTTAAGACCTGGCGTTCCTTGAAGTATCAAGTGAGAACCTAAAAACGCTATCGCTATAAGCCCGCCTTGCAAGCAAAAAGTCATAATAGGACCGTTTAAGGCAAGGATTCTTTCGGCTTTAGTAAAATCTTTACAAAGTTCGTTTGAAACGTTACTAAACTTATTAGTTTCGTGATCTTCTCTAACGTACGCTTTAACAACGCGCATACCTTTAACGTTTTCTTGAATAGATTCGTTAAGGTTATCGTAACGCTTGAACACTCTCTTAAAAATAGGCATAGCCTTTTTAGTTATCATAATGATACCAAAGGCTAAAATAGGAATAGTTACGCAGAAAATCGCCGGCATTACGCTGTTTATTGAAAAACTCATAACGATAGAGAAAATAAACATTAACGGGCTTCTAATTGCAGTTCTTATGAGCATCATAAAGGACATCTGAACGTTAGCAACGTCCGTTGTAAGCCTTGTAACAAGTGATGAAGAACTAAATTTATCTATGTTTGAAAAGGAAAAATCTTGAATATTAACGTACATATCCCTTCTCAAATTCTTAGCAAAACCGGTTGATGCTTTAGCGCAAAATTTACCGCCAAGCATACCTGAAATAAGCGAGATTACGGCAGTACCTACCATAATCAAGCCATATTTTATCATACCGTTAGCATCGCCTGACTCTATGCAACCGCCAAACCAAGCAATAATCAAGGGAAGCATAACTTCCATCGCCACTTCAATTATCATTAAAATCGGCGTTATTATCGCAGGTTTTTTATATTCTCTTAAACTTTTTAACAATCTAAATATCGACATTTACTTTACCATTATTATATATAAAAAATACTATATATTTATTATAATAACATATAATTTTATTGTCAATTATATAATTTTATTTTTATCAATTTTACAAAACTTTCATTTTTTAGATAAAAATAAAAGACTAATGATTTTTTCATTAATCTTTTTTAATGCATCAGCGTTTAATTTTTATTATACCCGAACTTCCTAGACTGAAGCACTTCTTTCCAAAAACTTTCCCTTGCCAATACGTAATTATCATCAACTCTTGAATTGAAATTTTCTAAGATTGAGTATTGAAAATTTTTCTTTACGTAATCGAATCCTTTTTCGTTAATTAAATCAATTAAATCTTTATTTCCCCCATGTCCATTACGTATATAAGTACCCCAGCGTGCCAATAACATATCATTTTTTGAAGTTGCAGAACCAACATACAATTTCCCCGTTGCTTTATCTGTTTGAAGATATACAGCTTTTTGATTTCTCAATGCGTTATGATAACTTCCATAGTTACCGTTAACGATTGATTCCAACTCTTCAAAAGATAAACAAACGTTATCATAACCAGGAAAATCAAAACCAGTAAAAACAGAAGGTAATATTTCTTTTATTTCTAAATCATTCAATAAATCCGCATTTCTAAAAAGTTGTTGCGTTTTATTATGATAATGAACCACAACCCTACCATATAAATCATTATATTTTTCAAGCGTTTCGTATTCTACTTGAATACCATTAATTCCATCATTGCTTTTAATGGGAGTACTTAATACTTTTTTAATAACTCCAACTGTAAATAGCAACCATTTATGATTACCCATATTAACAAGCCCAATAGAAATTTGGCCTTCTTTATAAGGCTTATTATTCCAATAATTCCAATCTAACAACAACTGTGGATTTTTTTTAAATTCATCAATTGGATTTTTATCTCCATTATAAGTGTTTAATCTTATTTTTGTTCTTGACAATTCTTCTTTCGTTAATTGTAAAATATCATTTAACTTTAATTTATCGTTCACTTTCTGGTTTCCTTTTTTATGATACATTAAATTTATTATTTATATTTTTATAAATTCATCCACAAAATCTTTAGCACTACAATAATTACTAAAATTGACTGTCATATTAAGCTTACCAAAAGTATATTGGACTTTAGCAAATTTCAATATGAATATTAGTGGATTATGTTCAGGAAGCAATCCACCCTTAAAACTTCTACTACCATCTAAATTTTTAACAGTCCAGTCGCAACTATATATCTCTGCATCTACTATTGGATTGTATCTATAATAATTACTAATTTCTTCTTTACTTTTATCGTATACAACTCTAGTTTTTCTTACATAATCCGCTTGACAATCGACCTTAAGCAAACCTAAATCGTATGCACCTATAAAATTCGTTCTCTTTTCATTTTCAGCAAAGGCTAAAATAACATCTGAAAACATATAAAAAACTATTTCTCTAGATTTCTCAAATAAAAAACGAAATGCAATTGGATAAGCGTCTGAGTTAATTTTATAAGCCACTATTGATTTTTTATAAGTTGCACTTACTGACGTATTGTATGAATCGGTATTAACTACTCTTGAGTCAAAAGATTTTTTTAGGAGTTTGTTAACGTGATTATTTGCTTCATTATCACACGTTAAGCTTACAACTCCTTGCCTAAACAAAATTTTATTTGTCAATTCTTTGTTTAAATACTGTATTCCGCCAATTTTTTGAATACAATTATCTCTATTGAAGAAATTATTCTCTTCTTTTTTTGCTTTAACGATTTTTGTTATCTTTTTTATAATAAGAATTAATATGACTATTCCAAATACAATCAATATGTAAGGTACAATTATGCTTGAAAGAATAAGCATTAAGAGAACACCACCAATTGCCGCATCAATTCCACTATTTTTTTTACTCATTAGCATCTCCTGAAAACACAATAAAAAATGCGCCAACGTAAAGTCAGCGCATTAAAAACGCAAACTCCGTTGTCGCCAAACAAACTCTATACCAAAAGCAATAGAAAAGAGAGTGCATTTTTAAACAATAAAAAAATGCGCTTAAGGTAATTATTGAGTTTGTTTGGCAATAATATGTTATCACTTTTTTAAAATAATGTCAATATAAATATAAAACCCCTTAAAGAATAAGGGGTTCTAGAATGAAAGATTAAAAATAAAAGTCTTAATCTCAACGATGGTTAATTTAAGATAACGTTTCAAACACAAGCAAGACAAGGCAAAACCCGAAGGTGTTTTTTAATTTAATAATAGCCTTTTAATATACTTGATTATTACGAAAGTATATTAAAAGCAATAAATTTAAGCCATTAGTTGCGGTATTAGGCGAGGCTCGACAAGTTGGACGATTACAATAGACCTATTTGGTCATTGTAAGTGTACAACGAAGTCAGGAACAAAGCATAATGCCGTAAATAATGGCTTAAAATAAAAAATGGCAAATGAAAATGCGGCAACTCCCTATCCTCCCAGGCCGTGTCCAGCCAAGTACTTTCAGCGCAATCGAGCTTAACTTCTGTGTTCGGAATGAGAACAGGTGGATCCTCGACGCTATCGTCACCGCAATGGTTATATAACTGCTTTCGCAGATAATATATTAAGTAAAAACTAAATCTACTTATCAACGTAGATTCACAACTACATAGTAGCTAAGAACAACTCGTACAAAAGTTTCTTTGTTTAAGACTAATCTTTTCTCTCTGTATAAGCTCTTCTCATTTTTTATGAGAATAAGCCCTCGACCTATTAGTATCAGTTAGCTACACACATTACTGCGCTTACACACCTGACCTATCAACCTTGTAGTCTTCAAGGGGTCTTACTATCTTACGATATGGGATATCTT
>SVHZ01000001.1 GCA_015055525.1 Clostridiales bacterium | reverse complement strand
CAGTTGAAAAAAACATAAAACTTTGATATTATACAAAGGTAAGTATTGGGGTGTCGCCAAGCGGTAAGGCTACGGACTCTGACTCCGTCATTCGGGGGTTCAAATCCCTCCACCCCAGCCAAATAAAAACGAACTTTTGTCTACTAGACGAAAGTTCGTTTTTTATTGCTTTTATACTACGTTTAATCCAAACGATTTTAGCGTTTTGATTGCTGAATCTATTTCAGTTTTACTTGGTAAATCATTTGGAAGATTATTTTTAATACCTAAACTTTCATACTTTGAACTTGCAAAGTTGTGATAAGATAAAACTCTAACTTTAGTAACGTTTTTAAGTTTGCTCAAAAATTTGCCAATCCCTTCAATTTCTAAATCGTTAAAATTAGGCACGTAAGGTATGCGAATTTCTATTTTGCAACCCTTATTATCTAAATACAAAAGGTTTTCAATAATTTTTTTATTGCTACGCCCCGTACTTTTTTCGTGCCTTTCTTCGCTCATTGCCTTTATATCGTAAAGGAAAGTGTCGGTATACGGAATAACTTTATCAAGCGCCGTTTTAGAAACGAAACCGCAAGTATCAACCGCCGTGTTAACGCCACGCTCCTTTAACTGTTTTAATAGTTCCGCGCAAAAATCGGCGTAAAGTAAGCACTCTCCACCGGAAAGAGTAACTCCACCACCCGAATTATCATAAAAATCTTTATCTTTTAGTAAGATGGGAACAAGTTCGCTAACGGTATATTCTTTTCCGTAAAGAGTTAGAGCGTTCCCTAAACAAACGCTCTCGCATTTTCCACAAGCAAGGCATTTATCACGCTCAAAAATATGCAAGCCGTTTTCTATTTTATGGGCGTTTGACGGGCAAACTTTTAAGCACTCACCGCAAGAGATACATTTATGCTCGTAATATGCAAGTTCAGGTTTTTCGCATAACCCTTCGGGATTATGGCACCATACGCATTTTAGCGGGCAACCTTTGAAAAACACCGTTGTTCTTATTCCGTCGCCGTCGTGCACGGCAAATCTTTTAATTTCAAATATCTTTGCTTTCATTTCTCTATTGCGCTATATTCTCGGCGCGTAAAATATACGCGTCTTGTTCTGTTTTTGGTAAATTGTTCCATAACACGTTCCAACCGCAAACCCTAACTTGTAAATTTTGATACTTTTCAGGGTGCGCCTGAGCGTCACGAAGAACGCTTGCGTCAAATATATTAAAGTGAATACTTTGACCGCCTTTATCCATATAAGTTCTCATAACGCTATACAAAACGTCAAGCCCTTCTTCCCCTTGAACTGTGGTTGGGTGAAGCATAACGTCTAAACAAAAACCAACGGTTGAAAGTTCGTTGTCTATTGCGGTTGCGGATTGAATTAATGCGGTAACCCCTTCCGTATCCGCACCCGGGTGCGGTGATGCGTTTTTAGAAGTTTCTTCGCCTAACTTTCTTCCATCGGGAGTTGCAATCGTCTTTTTACCGTGAATAATAAAACCACGCGCCGAGTGAACTTCTATACCGTAACGATTTCCACGGCTATTTCTTATACTTGATAAAACGTTGTAAATAAAACGAAGAATAGCAGAAGCGTAGTGGTCGCTCATATCGTCGCCCCTGCCGTATTTATGCTTGCAGTTAAGCGCTCTTCTTCTTAAAGCCTCAAATCCCACCCAATCGTTGTGAAGGGCGTTGTTTAGTTCGGCTAAAGTTACTACTTTTTGCTCGTAAACTAATTCATTAACCGCCATGAGCGCGTCTACCGCCGTTCCAAGCGCAGAAACGGTTGCGCCTGAACCGTTTTTAATTCCGTTGTTAAGAGCATCGGTCATAGAACTAACGCATTTTTCTACAGTAGTAGAAAACATAAGCGAAGGGTTGATTTCGTGAACGCCGTTTTCAATCGAGCGCAACGCGCCGAAAAAAGTAACTAACGAGTATTCTAACTGCTTTAGATAAGCATTGTAAAAATCCTTAAAGGTTTTTAAGTTTTCAAGTTCGCCCGTTTTAATACCTATTTGTTTTTTGGCAACGCAGTCGTAACCGTTATCGAGAACGAAAGATACCGGCTTTAATAGGTTGAAAGTTCCACCGCTAATACCAATGCCTTCGTTTTTTATTTTATATTCGTAACAACCTGAAATAACCGAATCGAGCGCATCTTCGTAGGTTGCGCCTATATTCATTAAGCATTTTACTATTTTTTCATCGTGGCAAAAAACGATACTTGTGTTTCCACCTTGAATCATTTTAAGCGCTTGATAAATAAAGTCTTTTGGTGTGTTGTTAGATACTTTGATTTGAATTTTTGGGTTAAAAATTCCTATCTCGTTATAAACTTTTAGAATAAGGCGAGATAACTCGTTAACTTTGCAATCCCCTTTTCTATCACGCCCGCCGAGATAGAAAGGTTGCCCCCAATAATTATCTATTGCTTGCCATTGCATAAGAAAATATGCAAGAAGTTCCCCAATCTCTTCTTCAGTATATCTACCGCTTTCAATATCATTTTTATAAAAAGGATAAAGCGACGAGTCCAACCCAAACCCAAGCGAACGCACTTGATAATTTTCAACGTGCTCGCTAAGCATAAAATAAATATAAATTAGTTGCATTGCTTCGTAGGTATCGGTGGACGCTCCGTCACGAAGATTTTTTAAGCACGCTTGATACTTTCCCGCCTTTGAGTGAGTCTTTTTGCAAGCGTAATTGTAAAGCCTATCGATAAATTTAATTATCGCCTCGTACTCAATAACGCAAGCGTTGTAAAAATCCGTTTGCGCTTGAGTAGGTTTTTTATTTTGAGATAACCTACTATAACTGTCGTTAAGCCTTTTAAGCATACCCGAAAAACCAAGCGTTAAAATTGAATCCCAATCGGGAACGATATGATCAAAATCTATCCAACCGTACGCCGTACCCGATAAACTCCAATCGTTTACCACTTCAGATGCTTTGTTAAGCAAATCACTTCTATCTTCAAGCCACTTGTTTATAGTCAATCTTGAAATAGGTCTATTCGTTGCCCAAATCCCGATAAAATAATCGTGTTCGTTAACGTCTATACGCATATTATCTAACACGAAAGCAAATAGTTTGGCTTTTTGAATAGGGTGAGATTCGTTTTTAATCGATTCTCTTAAAATTTCCAAATTTTTAGCCATTTCTTCATCGCTTAGCCCGGTGCTTTCATCAAACGGATAACCGTGATACCCGTTAAAGCGTGAAAACGAATCGTAAGGCTCGTTAGTTTTGTGGTATTTGTTTTCGATAAACTTTCTATCTATGTTAAAAGATTTCATTTTTCTCTCCTTATAACATTTTGCTCTTTCAGTATACTCGTAAAAAATAATAAGTCAATGACCATTTCAATTATATTTGACTATTTCACGATAAAATGATATAATAAATATATTAAAAGGGGTAAAATGAAAAATTTTTTAGACCAAAACAATATTGTAACAAAAATAACGATTGCCCTTTTAGTGCCAAGAGGCACGGGTGCTTCCGTTCATAATAACCGCAAAACGCACGGCATAGCAATTTCCGTTGACGGGGAAAAAGATTATATTTTTAGCGACGGTTCAGTTTATACCGTTAAGAAGAACACCGTTATTTATTTGCCTAAAGGCTCTAATTATAGGGTAAAAACAAAAACTGCGGGCGCAGTTTATTGTATAAATTTCGACTGTTTGGGTGACGATAGTTTTTCGCCTTTCGTAATTCAACCGTTAAACGCGGAGGAAACGTTAAAAATTTTTCAATCGGCTGAAAGGTCGTGGAATAGAGAGATTAGTGAAAGAGATTATAGTGTTTTATCTAAACTGTATGAAATTTTATACTGCTTAAAAAAGCAAAAGGCGTTACCCTATTTACCAAAAACTAAAAAAGATATTATTAAACCTGCGGTTGACTATATACATAAAAACTACGCCAAAGAGTTAATAAACGTTAAAGATTTAAGCGTTGCTTGCGGTATAAGTTACGATTATCTTCGCAAGTTATTCGAGCAAAGATTCGGCGTTTCACCAATAAAGTATATAAACGCATTGAAGATAAACCGCGCTAAAGAACTTCTATCATCGGGGCTATATTCCGTTAGCGAAGTTGCTTTTAGTTCGGGATTTTCAGACTTGAGCCATTTTAGTAGGTTCTTTAAGGCAAACGTAGGCGTTTTACCAAGCGAATATTATTAAGCTAAAACTTATATGGCAAGATGGACTGTAAGTCTTGTTTTATCCATCTTGATTTATTTGCGGAAAGATGATATTATCTAAATTGAAAGGGAGGCTAAAAAATGTATTATTTAGGGTTTGATATAGGCGGAACGAAGTGCGCCGTTTCTCTTGGAAAATGGAACAATCAAAACGTTGAAATACTATTTCGTAAAGAAATACCAACTAAAAATTGCCCTATTGAAACTTTCAACGGTTTAGCGCCGTTTGTAAAGGATCTTATCTCTAAATACCCTATCAAACGCGCAGGCGTAAGTTGCGGTGGCCCGTTAGACTCTCAAAACGGCGTTATAATCTCAACGCCTAACCTATCTGAAAAATGGCACGGATTCGAAATCGTTTCATATATAAAATCACGTTTTAATCTTGACGCTAAACTTGAAAACGACGCTAACGCATCGGCGGTTGCCGAGTGGAAATTCGGCGCGGGTAAAGGCGCGAAGAACTTGGTGTTTATGACCTTTGGCACGGGGCTTGGCGCAGGCTTGATTTTAGACGGGAAACTCTATAGCGGTACGAACGGTAACGCTGGGGAAATCGGGCACGTTCGTTTAGAAGACGACGGGCCTATCGGCTTTAATAAGAAAGGCTCGGCAGAAGGGTTTTGTAGCGGAAACGGAATACTCCGTTTGGCTGAAATTACGGCAAAAGAACAAGGCATAGTTTTAAGCGATAGTCTTACCACTAAAGAGATTTTTGAAAAGGCAAAAAGTGGCGATAACTTTTATTTGTCCGTTATAACTAAAAGCGCTGAAAAGTTTGCAAAAGTAGTCAGTTTAGTTATTGACCTTTTTAATCCCGAAATCATAGTTGCGGGCGGAGTGTTTATGAGAAATTACGAATTTTTCACGTCCGTTATGACGCCGATTATTGAAAGGGAAAGTTTGCAAGACTCTTATAGCGTATGCAAAATTTTACCCGCTCAAATAGGCGAAAATATCGGCGATTACGCGTCGTTAGCGATAGCAATGTTGGAGAACTAATATGAAAGAAACGACTAAAAAAATTTATGAAGAATTATTTGAAAGATACCCCGTTTTAACATGCGTAAAAGAAAGCGTTATGAACTCTTTTGAAATTCTTAAACAAACTTATGAAAACAAATGCCAACTCTTCGTTGCAGGTAACGGCGGAAGTTCTTCAGATAGCGAACACATAGTAGGCGAACTTCTAAAATCTTTCAAAAAGCATAGAAAAATCGACACTAAAACGGCAAGCAAATTATCTTCTTACGGCGAAGACGGCGAGTTCTTATTAAGCAAGTTAGAAGGCTCACTTCCAGCAACTTCACTAATTTCTCAAACGGGAATACTTTCGGCGTTTTCTAACGATAAGTCTTGGGATACCGCTGTTGCGCAACAATTATACGGTCTTTCAAGAAAAGGGGATTGCCTACTCGTTTTGTCAACGTCTGGAAATTCTAAAAACTTGGTATACGCAACTTTCGTAGCAAAGGCAAAAGGCGTAAAAACTATCGCCTTTACGGGCTATGGCGGTGGAAAGTTAAAAGAACTTGCAAGCGCGTGCATTTGCGTTCCCGAAACGGAAACTTACAAGGCGCAAGAATTGCACTTACCCATTTACCATTGTCTTTGCGCTATGCTCGAAGAAGAATTTTTCTAAACAAAAAAACGCACCGTTTCGGTGCGTTTTATTTATTTGTTATCTTCCTAAAATTCTGCCGATTACTTTAATTATCAACGCCCCTGCTAACATTATTGCAGTAAACACGAGCGAAATAACTAAGAAACTTGCAACCGTTAAACCTACCGAAGATACGCTAGCGGTAAAACCTAATAACGCTGGAGTTGAAATTAAACCCAAAATAACGTCAACCACAAGGAAAAGACCTGCAAATACTAATACGCCTACAACGCTACCCTTAATATCTGCGCCACTTAATTCCATGTGGCTTGAAATCATAATCGCTAAAACAACGAAAATCCACCATAAGAAATTGCCAAAATTTTCAAGCCTAAAAATAGAGCCTAAAATATTTACGAACAATTCTAAAATGTGAGTTAAATCAAACGTTCCGTGAGAAAGAGCGTTGAAAGCGTTGATTTCAGAAATAACGCTATTAAAAGTTGACGGCGTTAACAATCTCATAAATAAGAATAAGAACGCGCTACCAACTACTATAGGAGCAATACCGATAAAGAAATTGCCTATTTGATGATATATGTTTTTAGGATTATACGAGTGATTAACGTAACCTAAAGTACCGTCGTCAGAGTGAAGTTGGAATAACTTAATTTCCGTAATCTTATGACCGAATACTAAGCACATTAAAGCGTGGCTTAATTCGTGAATAGGCGTGCCTATAAAACCGGTTGCAAGAATAAACTTGTAACCACCGTAACCGAGCAATGAGCAAAACCATCTACGGCCTAACGCAATAAGTAAACCAAACACGAAAATTACGCCCACGGTAAAGAGAATTTGATACAAAAAGTTTGAAAGAATTTCCATAATACCCTCATTTGTAAAATTATAAATTTCAACTAAAAAGCAATAAACTACGACAATTATACTACGTTTTCACATATTTTTCAACTGTTTAAGCAATATAAAAACGCTCGGTGGAGCGTTTTTTATATATTGAACTCGTAACTATTTTTAATTGAGTGGTTTTGATCGGTAAACTTAACTAAAACTTTGCCGTCCTTAAATAAAGTTAAAGCCGTGCCTATAAAAAGTTCGGGAACCTTTTCATCGGGAATTCTCGCACTACCTACGATTGCGGGGTACGAGTGATAGTGCAAACTCCTTTCATCGCCCGTATTCATAATAAACGCTTGATGATAATGAGCGGTAAGCATAAATTTTACGCCGATTCGCTCAAGTTCGGCGCACCACTTGCCGTAAAGTTCTCGCTCTATATCCCATTTATTACCGCGAACCTTAGTAGTCATAAACGGGTTGATATGCGAAACCGCAAAGCAAATTTTACCATCTTTTTTAGATACGTTCCTTAAAAATTCAAGTTCCCTTTCCCTATATTCGTGAAAACGGTTTTTACCTAAATATTCTACGGGGGTATCTAAAGACCTATCGTATTCTATATCGCTATCAACTTTATCTTCGCCTAAATCAAGCGCAACGCCCGTTAAAACGCCAACGTTAAACTCGTAAAAGGCGTTAAAGTCGGGGCAAGGGAAAAACGTTTCGTATAGTTCGGGAAGCGCCCCCTTAACGTCGTGATTGCCACGGGTAAGAATTACGGGGATTTTACCGCCCGATATATCGCCTAAGAAGTTTGAAAGTTCTAAATATCCGTCAATCGCCTGAAATTCAGCAATATCTCCGTTAACGATAAAAAGGTCTGTTTCTTCTGAGAAATAACTTGCGGTATTAACTGCCAAGCCGTAATTCCCGTGAACGTCGGCAACGTGATAGATATTTATATTATCCACCTTTTTTAAGGGCTTGAAAGCATACTCTATTATCTCAGTCGACTTAAATTCGGTAACGTAACTACCCCTTACTATTCTTTCTCTAAAAATTATAGAGTATTTTTCTTCTTTATCAAGCGCGGATTGTGGAACTCTAATTTTCAAAACCTTTCTTTCAGAAGGTAAAACGCCTGAATTTTTTTCGTAATAAAAACTATCGCCAACTTTTAGATAGCATATACCGAAACTTGATAAATTTATTAAAATTTCATAATCATTACCGATGACGAAAACGGTAGGTTTACAATATAAAAAACTCATACTTATATGATAGCACGAGTAATAAAAAAGTCAATAACTAACTTGCGTAAAGCGATATTTTTTTAATGAGCATTGATAGATATTTAGAAAGCACAACTCTTTCTTCTCCGTTTGGCTGGCGGGCAATAAATCTTAAAAGATATATTTCAAACTCTTCAATTTTTTCATAATCTTCGCTTGTTAAATCTTTTTGTTTTAGGTCTAAAATCAAAGATTTTATATATCCAACGTCTAAATATCCGCTAAAAACGTCTTTTTGATTAAAATATTTAACGGCGTTTGATTGGGGCAAAATTTCACTATCGAAAACGATTTTGTCTTTTTTAACTTTTTTAGTTGAAACTCTTCTTGCTATCATATAAAAGATTACGATTAAAATTGCAAACGTCAAACAATAAACTATTACGCTCTTTGTCGTTTTGAATAGGGCTTGCTCTAAATTATAATCTTCTAAACTGAAATATAAACTTATTAGAAGTAGCGCAATCGACGAACACAAAAAATACGTTGCGTCACCGTTTCTTTTTTTAACGGCAAAAATTACTACGGCTATTAAAAAGGCTAAAACTTCAAGCGCCAAACAACTTACCGAAATAAGCCAAGCGTATTTATCAAAATCGTAACACAAAAAATTAAGGGTGAGTTTAATATAGTTTAACATAACTAAATTCTCCCCACCCTTATTAAGTTTTATACCTTGATAACGCTTTCTTTTAACACGTTTATTATGTAAACGCCGTCAACTTTTTTCTTCATTACCTTTTCGATTGCGTTTTTATATAACTGCATTTGCGTTTTATACGCCTTAATTATATCGTCATCGCTCTCAATCGTTGAAATTTTATAGTCGATAAGCGTTGCGCTATCGCCGTTTATCGCAATAAGGTCGCATATACCTTGAACTAAAATCTCTCTATCTTCTTCTCCGCCGAAAAGTTCACTTGCGGGAACTAATTGGCAGAACTTTTGTTCTTTTAATAATTTGGAAGTTTTGATTTTATCAAAAATATCAAGTTTTAATATGCTTTCAACCTTATCAACGTCGATAAACTCGGCTTGTTCTTTGGTTATAAGCCCGTTTTCAACAAAACTCTCTATCTCTTTTTCGCCACCAAAATTATAAAAATCAATGAGTTCGAAAATTCTGTGATATGCAGTACCTTTTTCGCTACTTGATTCGCCGTATTTATCAGTTCTAACAAAATATTCGTCTTGATTTTTATTAACGTCTGAAACAGAACTTTTAACGGGAAGATTGATTTCATTTTTATAAGGATATTTATAAGAAAGCGTTTCAATTATTTTTTTAGTAAGTTCGCTCTCTACTTCCTTACCGGCAACTGCCGTTCCCCTTTTATCGGGGAAAACGAGTTCATACTCGTCTTCGTGATAGAAAGTTGGAATATTGACGCTAGAAACAATAAAATCACTCATACCGCCAACTTCGTTAGCGTTAAACTCATTGTTTAATTTATCGAGCGTCATAGTGATATAAAGTTCACATTTAGCCCTTGTCAAAGCAACGTAGAAAAGCCTTAACTCTTCAACTGCGGTAGACCTTTTGCCCCTAGATTTAATAACGCTTCTTGCAACGTTTTCGTATTCGAGCATATTTTCTTCATCGAAACTTCTCGTTGCCATACCGCAACTTTTTGAATATATAACGTCGTATCCTAAATTTTTAAGATTGAACTGTTTTGCAACGCCCGCAACTATTACCACGGGAAATTCTAGCCCCTTCGACGCGTGCATAGTCATAACGTTTATCGCGTTTTCGCCGGAAGACGACGAGATTGATAAATCTTTTAACACTTCGTTTACGTGGCTTTCAAACTCAATCACCCTAAGTTTTTTACCGCCAACCGTAGTTTCTGCTAAAAATCTTTCAATTCTCTTAACCCTTTCTTGCCCGTAAGGCGAAGAAGTTACTTTTGCAAGATAGCCCGTTTCTTTAATAATTGAATTTATAACTTCACCGGACGGCAAAAATTCAGCAATAAGTCGTTTTTTGTCAAGCCACGATAAAAACTCACGGCATTTTTTGCCAAGTTCGCTTTCTTTATGAGAAGTTATTTCAACGCTTTCAGCAAAAGTTTTTGAATACTTTTTAGCCCCTTCTTTAGCAATAGAGGCTAATTCGCTTTCATCAAAACCGCCCATTGAGAGCATAACGCTTGCAAGCGGAACGTCGCGCTCGGCGCAAACGAGCAAGGATACTAAATTTAATAAAACTTTAATTTCAGGATATTCGGAAATGCTTTTTTCCACAGACGACGATACGGGTATTCCCATATTCATCAAGGTATGCACGAGTTCCGTACTGAGTTTATTCCTTGAATCCATAGAGCGAAGAAGAATACAAATATCTTTTAATTCTATCGTTTTTAACTTGTTATCAATATCGTAATACGTTTTTCCTAATCTTTCGCCTATCAAGTTTACGATAAATTTTACTTCGGATAAAACGTCTTCCTCTTCTAACTTTTCCGTTGCGTTTATAACCGAATAAACACCGCGTTTAACTTCTTCTTTTTCCTTCTTTTCGGCTTTTTTAACTAAGTGAATTTGGCAAACGCCTTGATAATCTTTATAAAGCCCGCCGTAAACCATTGAATTTGCTTGATAATCAGTTCCGCCGTAGCCCTCGGTCATAACCTTATTAAAAATTTCATTAACGCCGTCAACCACCGCTTTGGCGCTTCTGAAATTATCGTCTAACGATATAGGCGTTCCCAAACCTTGATTATAACTTTTATACTTATCGTTAAAAAATTCTGGGTTGCAACCTCTAAAAGCGTAAATGCTTTGTTTGCTATCTCCAACGAAAAACGCATTATCTTTAGATAGCGCAACGATAATTTCTTCTTGAACGTTGTTAACGTCTTGGTATTCGTCAACGAAAATATAAGAATAAGTATTTTTTACTTCACTTAAAATTTCTTGGTTTTTAAGAAGAATACTAGCGTATCTTTCAATGTCTGCAAAATCTACCGCGTTTTCTTCTGCTTTTAACTTTTGGTATCTATCAAAGTATGCGTTTGCAATCTTAACGAGTGCCTTTACGATTTGCAAACTGTTACTTAACCTTTTATCTTCTTCCTTTTTATCTATGCCGAAAATAGTTGCATAGGTAGCCAACTTCTTCTTGCAAGGGTCGGCAACTTCTTTAAGCGATTGCTGTAAATCAGCCTGCTTGCTCTTGGTGCTTGGAAGATTGAGATTAAGTTGCTTGTACTCATAGAAAAACTCAAAGTAATCGTCGGTCGTCAATAAAAAATCAAGTAAAGCAACAAACTTAGAGCAATATTCCTTTCTTTTTTCATCTTCAGTAAAAGCATGCTCTAAAACTAAAAATTCCTGCTTGTATTTTTCAGCGAGTTTTACTATTTGGTCTTTGTATTCGTCAATTAAATAATTGTATGCGTTGAAATATAAATCTTCAGTCTTTTTTACAAGCCCGTCACTATCGTTTTCCTTTTCAATAAAATTGTAAACTAATTTTACCGCCTCTTTAAGCCCGTAATCGCTACGAGAACTATCAAAAAGTGGGATAAGTTCTCTAAACTCTTTATCATCGCTATCGTAAAGATTTTCAAAAACTTCGTCGAGCGCCGTTTCGGAAATTCTCTTTCTCTTGCTCTCTTCTAAAACTTGCAAGTTAGCGTCTATTCCCAACGCGTAAAAGTATTTTTTAATAAGTTTAGAACAGAAAGAGTCTATGGTGCAAATATCCGAAGAAGAAACTAATTCAAGTTGTTCCTTATATTTTTTATCGCGCGTGGCAAGATATTTTTCGGTAAGTGCGTTTTTAAGTTTATCCTTCATTTCTTCGGCGGCAAGTTTTGTAAAGGTAACGGCTAAAATTTCATTTACTTTAACGTTCTCTTCGGTGATAAGTCTAATAATTCTGCTTATAACGACTTTGGTTTTGCCAGATCCAGCAGACGCCGAAACTAACGCGTTGCCGTCCAAGTGCTTTACCGCTTTTAATTGGTCTTTAGTTAATTTAATTTCACTCATTTTCGTCACCTTCTTGCAAACTGTCAACCGCGCCCGTTATCGTTTGGACGTTAGCCTTGCTCACCTTTCTAAAAGAACCGCCTTCATCTTGGCAAAAACCGCACATACCGCCGTACTGACAATAATTGCAAGCGCCTTCATACGGCGAAGGCTCTATGTTGCCTTGGCTAATTTCATTAACGCCTTGCGCGCTAACGAGTTTTGCATACTGCAAGAATTTATCCATCTCATTAACCGATAAAACTGCCGATTTTGCCGACGGCAAACCGTCTTTTTTATTAATGCTAACGCTTACTATTGTTGATTTTTCGCCGGGGGCAAGCGTATTATCGGTAGCGTGAATTACTTCATTTGTATTAACGGTTTTTCCACGCATGCAATAATTAAATTCTTCCTTTTGATAACTGTTTTGAACGGGATAATAATATGCGCCGGCAGGTCTTACTTTATCGCTTATAAAGGCGTTCATATAAAGGTAAAGTTGAATTTTATTACCCGTGTAAAAATGCTCTTCATCGCTTAAAATCTTGCCCGACTTATAGTCGATAACTCTAACGTAATCAGAAAACCTATCAACTCTATCCACAACGCCTTTTACCTTCATATCGCCAACTTCGGTATTCAAAATAATCGGTGGGATATCTTCGCCTACGCCAAATTTCACTTCGTAACCGCTTGGCATAAACGACGAGTTTTTAATAGAAGAATATATGTTAAAACATACCCTTTCACACTCTTTTTTAAGCCTTTTAAGAGTAAAGAGCAATTTATTTGAAGAAAGGTATTTTTTATACTTTTCGTTCTTTTCTATCTCGTTAAAAATTTCGCCAACGAGATTATCGCAACTAATTTTATCCGAAACTTTATTTATGTTTTTACAAAACAGTTCGTTAACTTCGTGAAGAAGTATTCCCGTTTCGTTAACTTTAACGTCTAAAATCGGGGATTCTTTAAGCCTTAACATATACGACGCGTAATTTTTGTAAGGGCAACTAAAATAAGCTTCCAAAACGCTTGCGCTAATCTCTCCGCCCTTAAAACTTAAATTGTTAGCATCGTCGATTTTTCTTACCGCTTGGCTATCTGAAAGCAAGGCGTTTGCCTTATCTTTAAGATCTTTTCTTTGAAGTTCTTCAATAGCCTTGTAAAAAGATGCTATTTTTGAAAGAGTTTCTTTGTCGCTATTTTTATAACCGCAATAACTCTTGGCAATTTCCATTAGAGAAACGGAATCGTTGACGAAGGAACTTGAAACGTCTTTTATAAACTTTTCTTCATCAAGTTCGCTTATATAGTCTTTGCCCGTTGCGCTAATAGGCTCTATCTTGAAAAGTTTTTCAAGCGATTTAATAGCGTCTGACTTCAAGTTCTTGCTACCGTCGTATTTTTCGTTAGAATATGAAATTTTAAGTTTATCGGTAAAAGAAATAAGCGTTGATAAAACGTTTTCCTTTTCTCTTAAATTAACCGATTTAATCTTCGGCTCGACTATAACGTTAAAACCGTCTAAAACGCTTAAATCTCCGTCGGAAAGTAACGCGGTGTCGCTTTGGGTAAAGGGAACGTCACCGTTAAGACCAAAGGCGTATAACACTTTGGCGCTCTTAACTTTTACGTCTTTACACTCGCCGATATAAACGGCGTCTGCTAAAATTGGAATTGCGCTGATAGCCGTTCCTACCGCCCCGCTTAAGAACAAGTTCTTAAAATCGAGCGGGGAAATTAATGAAGAGCCTAAAATAAAGTTCATCTCGTCAAATAGAGCGTTTAATTTTTCTTCAATTTTACCATTGTAATCGGCTAAAACTTCGTTGCCGGAATTTTTAAGAGAGCAAGATAACTCGTTAAGGTTTTCATACACGCCGAACGTTTGAAGCGCAAATCTCAACGCCTCGACAAAGTTAAAAACAGTTTTCGCATTAGAGAGTTTTTCAACGGCAGTCATTACCTTTTGGCGCATAGTTTCAAACGTTTCAAGACGTTCATGCTTAGCGGTAAACGGCGTTTTGAACGCGCGCCTGTTTATAGAATTTGCGTAAACGTAGTTAATAAACTTGTCCGCCACCCGCTTGTTAGTTAAAAATAGGCTTGAACCCACTATTTTAACAAAATCGCTCGCCAAAAGCCCCTTCCTTTGAAAATCTAAAAGTGAAACGATAAAATCGCAAACGGGGTGTTCTGCAAGCGCGGTAGATTTTTCAACGAAATACGGAACGCCGTAATCTCTAAAAGTTTTTTCTATCGACTGTAAAGTATCGGCTAAACTTCCAACCGCAACCGTTATATCGTTATATCTATAACCGTTTTCTCTAATTTCAAAAAGCAAATCTTTCGCAAGCCACTCGGCTTCAGATTTAAGGTCGACCGCCTGAAAAATGCTAACTTTGTCAGTTTTAAGCGACTTAAAATCTTTAGAAAGCGCCAGCGGATTGAATAAATTTTTCTTAATAAACTCCGCCTCGATAGGAAGATTACCGCATTTGTTTATTACCGTTGGTTTTTTGCAAATTTTATTGAGCCTATCAAAAGTTTCACCAGTAAAGAGTTCACTTTCACTATCGTAAGGAATAACGGCGTGAAAACTTTCAGCCGTTTGATATAAGGCTTCGAAAACGTCGTAACGCTGTCTTGTTACCGATTGGAAACCTACTATTATAACCGCTGAGTTTTTAAGACTTTCATCATTTTTAACAAGGTCAGGCATCAAAGAAAGATAGTCGTTACTATCGTAAAGATTAAGGTCCTTAATTCTTTGGTCGTATTCTTTATAAACCCTAACTACGTCTTGTATCTTGCTGACGAGCGCAGGTTGAAGATTAGTTTCTTTTTCAACTAAATCTTGAAGTTCTTGAGGCGATATTTTAGCGCTTTCAAGTTGAGAAATGAGTTCGTATAACACAAGCGCCATATTAGGCGTGGTAACAGCGTGCTTAAAACAACCCAAATGGTTTTTCAATTCGGTTATAATCTTTCTAACGAGCATAACCGAGCCCTCTTTCGACATGACTTTGGAATTAACGTTTTTTGAAGATATATACCTTCTAAAAGTTAAAACGTCAACGTTGAAAAAGCCACCGCCTAAACGAGAGGCGATTTCAAGTTCTAAAGACAAGGTGATTTTATCTTCCGAAAAAACAATGCACCTTTTCCCTTCGTCTATTAAATTTTTAACCACTTCGCCGGTAACCGACGTAATTTTTTGAGTGGTATCCCCAAGATAAATTTTCAAAGCGAACTCCTTAAACGTCTTTTTTTCATACATTTTAGCATAAGGTTATGCCATACGGTTGTCATTTGCAAATATTTTAACATATTTTAATAAACAATTAAAGATATTTTTAATATTTGTTTTTGCTTTTTTGAAAAGTTGTGCTATAATAAGTAAAGTAGCGTGTTTTAATCAAATACATTTTGCGCTACGCTTAAATTGTTATGAAAAGATTTAGTAAAATTTTAATTGTTATAACGCTTATACTTATTACGCTTTCTATGACTGCGTGTTCAAACGTAGGTTTAACGGCAAGCAAATACTTGTGGTTTAATAACCCGTCCGCTTTCAAGAGCAACTTCAAAGAAGTTTTAGTTTACGATCTTTCTTTCGTAAACACCACTAACGCAAATAGCGATCCCGTGAAAGTTGACGGTTGCTTGCTCGATATTGACCAAGGTTCTTACGTTACCACGTTAGAAACTAAAACGGATAAAAACGGTAATTATTACATCTATTCTACCGAATTTAACCTTAAAGCAAAGTACGTAACGCCAAGCGAAACGAGAGAATTTGTAGATACTTTCAATACCGTTACCCGCTTTGATGAAAATTTAACGCCTATATCAACTATCAAGCATTATAATAGCGAATATTCAAAATACAAATACGATTACGAGATTATCTACGAAGGTGATAAGGCTACTGCAACTCTTAAAGAATCGGGCTTAAACAACGAAAACTTAACCGAAAACACCTTTACGTTTAAGAAGTACAATAAAGGAGCGTTTATCGATAACGACACTATACTTTTAATGCCGAGATTGTACGACGTGTCAAATAGTTTTATCCAAGAATTTAAGACCATTGACGTTTTATCTAATAAAAATCACAATATGCAATTTTACGCATATCTTGTAGACAATAAAGTTGACGTTAAAAATCTTGACGGCTATACTCTTAACGGTCAACCCGTTAGCGAAGATAAGTTGGCTTGCAACCATATCCAAATAGTTATAAAGGCTGATTTTGCAGGCGGTCCGCTCGAGTGTTATTACGCGCAAGATAGAGACACTAATCGCCATAGATTAGTTGAAACTTTCACTCGTTTTGGTAGCATTGGTTATATAAAATATAAACTCGTAACCGCAACGGTTGAAAACGATAACTAAAAATTAAAAAGTTCACGAATTTTCGTGAACTTTTTTTATTGAATTTAATAAACTTTCATATCCGCTATTCTCGCTCAAAATTCTATATAACTCTTCCCCTTCTAAAAGTATTTTTTTATCTCCGTCTATAACCGTTATTACGTAATAATAATCTCCGCTTATTATCGAATAAAGTTTCTTTATTGGTTGCTCTATGCTTATTATAACGTTTTTGATTTCTTTTGGTGAAGTTACCTTTTTATATTTTAAGTTTTCAAAGATTTTAAGATATCTTCCGTCTTGGCTTTTACTCACAGCGCCAACGAAAATAAACGTAGAGAAAAACAATAGGCTAAAATTTACCTTTATATATATCGAACAGATAAATAACCCCACCCCTATAAGCGATATTACAACCCCTAAAATTTTAACTATTTTAAGCGCTAAACTTCTTTTTAACTTCAAACTGAGTAGCGCTAAAATTACTCTACCGCCGTCGAGCGGATAACAGGGAAGTAAGTTTATAATCGCTATTGAAAGGTTTGCAAAAACGGCTAAATCGGTATAGGCGTAAGTTACTGGAAAAATCCACCATATCGCAATAAAAATAACGGCTACCATAAAGTTTAATAAAGGCCCTGCAAGCGCGATAGATATTTCATCTTTCAACTTAATATCTAAAGAATTCCCTTCAATGATAGCGCCGTAAGGCATAAGCGTTATCCTTTTAAGCGCGTAGCCGTGTTTTTCAGACGCTATAAAATGCCCTATCTCGTGAATAACCGCAGTAAAGGTAAACACTAAAAAAGAAAATACTTTGCCCGTAAAGGCAAAGTATATTCCAAATATTAAAAATAACGGGTGAATTCTAAACCTTAACTTAACCATACGATTTTATTATCGTTAATTTCATAGCCGGTTAAAATCGCGTCGTTACTGAACATTGAAACGTTAGTTATTCCGCTTGAATATCCAACGGGAACGTTTGAATAAACAGTTTCCCCTACCGACAGATAAACGCTTTCAAGCCCGCTAATAACGCTAGTAAAGGAATCGCTATGACTTACGGTTACAACGTAAAAATCTCCGTCTTTTGAAACGCTTTCAATAGTGCCGTCACAAGGCGAATATACGCTACCTGCAGAAACCGTCATAACTCCGTCTTGCAAAGTTACTTGACCGTTTTTTGAAGGGGAAAGCGCGGTAAACTCGGTGTAATGCTTTTCAATAACTTCTTCATTTTTTGAAAAGACTGCGCGCATTAAATTATTCATACCGCTATTTTCAAAGAAAATATTTGTTAAAATTATCCCAACGACTAGCACGAAAATTGCAACCACTTGCATCGAGATAACGTCAAAGCCACCCTTTGTAATTTCCACGGAACTTTCCGTTTGAACTTTTTTAACCTTCGGCTTTTTTACTTGCAACTTCTTAAAAAAGTCTTTAATGCTCTTTTTAGGGTTTTGAGCGGTTGTTTCAGTTTGATTGTTAACTTTATTTATAATTTGTTTTTTAACGTCTTTTTTTCTTCTCGGCGTAGGCTTAAACTCTACGCTTGAAGAACTTATTGGAACTTCAAGCATTTTTGCATATTCTAATTCGTTCACTTTTAACTCTCCTTTTTTTGCGTTTGTTATATGGTATTAAATAAATTAAAAAATTAGAACGAACTTTTGTATAATTTTTTTTGTTCTACCCACACTTATTTACGGGAGGTAAGTTATGAAGAACGTTAAAAATTCTAAAAACTCCAAGACTTCTAGCGCTACTAAAAATTCTGCTAAGAATTCTACTAAGAGCGCAACTAAGTCTACAAAAGATTGCAAGTAATTAATTTTACTGCAATAACCAAAGGCTCGTTTTCAAAAACGAGTCTTTTTTTTGTTATAAATACCAACTCTACCGTGAGTAGAGTTAATTTTTGCAACTCTACTGCGAGTAAAAAGTCTTTATCTTAAAAATTAAAATGAGTAGGGTGTAAATTTTCAAAGCCCATTGTATACTAGTATCGTAAAAACAAATTTGGTTTGGAGATTTTTATGAGTTATACGATTTTTACGGATTCTTCATCTGGTCTTCCCCTTTTAATAACTAGCAAATACGATATAAAAGTTATTCCCTTAACTTGCATAATAAACGGAGAAGAAACCTTAATAAAGTGTGACGACGAAGAGTTCTTAAAAGACTTTTACACGCGTTTAAGAGATAAGCAAGATATGATGACCGCTTGCATTAACGAGCAAACTTTTTTCGATTATTTTAAGGCTGAACTTGAAAAGGGTTTAGACGTTATTTATATAGGCTTATCATCAGGTCTTTCCGCAACAATTGAAAATGCAAATAAAGCAAGCGAAACTTTGAAAAAGCAATTTCCCGATAGGAAAATTTTTATAGTTGATTCGCTTAACGCCTGCCTTGGCGAAGGCTTGCTTACATTTACCGCCCTTCAAAAAAGAGAAGAAGGTTGCGATTTAACTTCGCTTTATAATCATTTACTATCCATTAGGCTAAACGCCAACAGTTTATTTACCGTTAAAACGCTTACCTATCTTGCAAAGGGTGGAAGAATAAGCAAACTTTCAATGGCGATAGGAACGGTTGCCGACGTAAAACCTATAATGTTTGTTAACAACGAAGGAAAACTCGTTTCCGAAAAAAAGGTAATAGGTAGAAAGCGTTCGGTTTTACAAATAGCCGAAAACTTTATTAAAACTATTGAAAACCCCGAAACGCAAACTATCTTTATCGGGCACGGCGACTGTTTAGAAGACGCAAAACTTTTAGCGTCGACAATATCTCAAAAGGTAAAAGTTAAGGAATTTATTTTCAACTATATCGACCCCGTTATAGCAATTCATAGCGGGCCCGACACTTTAGCAATATTCGGCTACGGAAAATCAAGATAAAAAAAAGGCAGGTCTAACCTGCCTTTTTATTATATATTTACTTTACCGTTTGAGCATTGAACGGCTGAATCAAACTCGTAATCCCAAGAGGCTTCTTTAGTGATTGAATTCCACTCGTAAACCGTTCCTTTATAAGTTATCGTTCCAAGCGAAGAACAACTACTAAAAGCAAACGCACTAATTTTAGTTACGCTCTTTGGAATAATTAAAGTTTTAAGCGAAGAGCAGTAACCAAACGTTCCCATTTGAATCCACGTTACGCTACTTGGAATTTCAAGCGTTTCAAGTGACGGGCAAGTGTGGAAAGCATAAGTGCCAATATCCGTTACGCTAGATGGTATCGTTACGTTTTTTAAGGATAAGCAGTCAGAAAAAGCAGACGAGTGAATTAAGGTTACGGTGTTTGGAATATTTACCGTTTCTATTGCCTTGCAATTTTCAAACGCGCATCTATAAATAGTTTTTACGCCACTAGGAATTGAAAAACTCTTATCAGCTTTTCCGCATGCGTATTGAAAGAAAATTTTGCCGTCTTTACTATACAAATTGCCGTCAACCGCTTTGTATTTTGTGTTTCCTTCCGCAACTGATATGCTCTCTAACGAACCGCAACTAGCAAAAACTTTTTCAACGTTATTAACGCCTTTAGGAATAACTGCGCTCTTTATAGACGTGTACGCAAACGCATATTCGCCGAGCGTAGTTAAACTGCTTGGAATTTTAACGTCTACTAATTTTTCACAATGGTAAAACGCCTTAGTGTCAATTATCGTTGCAGAGTCTGGAATTTCAACTTTAGTAAGAGCGTCGCAACCGTCAAACGCTTGCTTTCCGATATTTTTAATCGTATTTGGAAGAACTGCGCTTTTAAGCTTTTTGTAATTCCGAAACGCCTTGTCGTAAATCTTAACTACGGGTTTTCCTTCGTAAGTTTCAGGAACAACTAACTTTTCAATAGTATCGTCTTTGCAACCTGTAACTTCGTAAGCCGTATCGTTACTTATTAGCCTATAACTCAAATTCTCGGTAGGCGCGGTATTGCCACCGCCGTTTCCGCTATCGTTTCCACCACCACCGCACGCGGTAAGTAAACACGTCGCCAAGCAAACGCTTAAAATTAACGTTAAAAAGGTTAAAATCTTCTTTTTCATAAGTCCCCCAACATTATAAAATTATTTTAATATCGCCGTTATAAAAAGTTTTAATAACGCCGTTTATTTCTATATTGATACTCAAATCGTCGTTAATAGAAACGACTTTTCCGTTATAAAAATCAGAGCCTTTGCTTATTTGAACGGTTTTCCCTATCAAAATAGACCTGTTTTTATAAACGCTTATAAACTCTTTGCTCTCAATTTTACTATCGAGCGCTAAAAACTCTTTTACAAGTTCACTTATAATCTCTTCTTTATCTACGGCGTGGCAAAGTTCTTGCTCTATTGAAGTGGGCGTGTTTAAGTTAAAACTTGGAAAGTTTTGTTTCTTTACGTTTAAGCCAACGCCTATTATAACCGTTGAAACCCCACCGTTTTTTACTATACTTTCCGAAAGTATTCCACCGAGTTTTTTATCGCCAACGTATATATCGTTAACCCATTTAATATCGGCTTTTAACTTTACGCTCTTTTCAAGCGCATTTATAACGGCAACCGCCGTATACGCCGTAACGAAAGGTAAATTTTCCGTTTTAATATCAAGTTTAACGCTTAGATAAATTCCACCGCTCGGAGAAAAAAACGAACGGTTATTCGTTCCCTTTCCACCCGATTGAGAATTTGCTATAACCAAAAATAAGTCTTTATCTTTTATATAATCGTTAGTAGAACTAACGCTATCTAATATTTGGTATTTTTCTTTGGATAAAAACTCTAACATAATCTTATTTTACCATAACAATAAAAAAAAGCAAGACCGAAGTCTTGCTTTTTTGTTATATATGTTAATACACACGTCTATTCAACGCTTTACTTTAAGACGTTTATACTCAAAGTTGAGTTGAACGCATACTTTAAGACGTTAGTTACAAGTTAGACAAGGCTCGCGAAGTTTTTGAGATGAGATAGACCTTTTGGTCATCGAAGTTCAAAAACTAAGCAGAAACGAAGTATAACGCCGTAAATAACGGATTAAAGTCTAATTTTTTGTTCAATATAAGTTTTAAGTTCCGCAATAGGCATACGAACTTGTTCCATACTATCTCTATCACGAACGGTTACACAGCCGTCAACTTCACTATCAAAGTCGTAAGTGATGCAGAAAGGAGTACCAATTTCGTCTTCACGACGGTATCTCTTACCAATTGAACCAGCCTCGTCGTAATCAACCATAAAGTATTTTGAAAGTTCATCGTAAACTTCAAGAGCCTTTTCGCTAAGTTTCTTGCTGAGCGGTAATACGGCTGCTTTGAAAGGAGCAAGACAAGGATGTAATCTAAGAACAGTTCTAACGTCGTTTTCGCCAACTTCTTCTTCATCGTAAGCGCCGGAAAGAACTGCTAAAACGCATCTTTCAACGCCGAGAGAAGGTTCAACAACGTAAGGAACGTATCTTTCGTTAGTTTCAGGATCAAAGTAAGATAAATCTTTCTTTGAAACGTTTTGATGTTGAGTAAGGTCGTAATCAGTTCTGTCCGCTACGCCCCAAAGTTCACCCCAACCGAACGGGAATAAATACTCAAAGTCAGTAGTTGCTTTAGAGTAGAAACAAAGTTCTTCAGGCGAGTGATCGCGAAGTCTTAAATGTTCTTCTTTAAGACCAATGTCTAAGAGCCATTGACGGCAGAAAGAACGCCAGTAGTTAAACCACTCAAGGTCAGTTCCGGGTTTACAGAAGAATTCAAGTTCCATTTGTTCAAATTCTCTTACTCTGAAAATGAAGTTACCAGGGGTAATTTCATTTCTGAAAGACTTACCGATTTGAGCAATACCGAAAGGAACTTTTCTTCTTTGAGAACGTTGAACGTTAACAAAGTTAGTGAATATACCTTGCGCTGTTTCAGGGCGGAGATATACCGTATTTTTGCTATCTTCGGTTACGCCTTGGAAAGTTTTGAACATAAGGTTAAATTGCCTAATGTCAGTAAAATTGTGCTTACCGCAAGTGGGGCAAGGAATATTGTGTTCTTCAACGAAATTTCTCATTTCTTCGTGAGTGAACGCATCAATACCCTTTTCAAGAGCGTAATTATTTTCTTTTACCCAATCTTCAATAAGTTTATCTGCTCTAAATCTTTCGTGGCACTCTTTACAATCCATAAGCGGATCTGAAAAGCCTGCCAAGTGACCAGATGCTACCCAAGTTTGAGGGTTCATAAGTATAGCGGCATCTAAACCAACGTTATATTTGTTTTCTTGAACAAATCTTTGCCACCATGCTTTTTTAACGTTGTTTTTAAGTTCAACGCCTAACGGACCGTAATCCCAAGTATTTGCTAAGCCACCGTATATTTCACTACCGGGGAAAATATAACCTCTCGTTTTGCAAAGAGTTACGAGTTTTTCCATAGTTACTGCTCTTTTTTCCATAACACACCTCTAATTTAATGTTATAATTTTAATAAAATTATTTACTAATGTCAAGCAAAAGATATATATTGCGCGCGTATTGTTGCGTTAAATTATTGATATTTCAAAAAAATTATGATAGAATTATAAATATATTAAAATTTAGGTGCTTTTATGGAAAACGTTATTGAAGCAAAAAACTTTATAGAAGAAATTATTAACGACGAACTTTCTAGCGGAAAAGTAAATTCCGTTCACACTCGTTTCCCTCCCGAACCTAACGGTTATCTTCACATCGGGCATGCTAAAAGCCTTTGCTTAAACTTTGGCACGGCTAAAAAGTATGACGGCGTTTGTAACCTTTTCTTTGACGACACTAATCCGTCGAAGGAAAAAACCGAATACGTTAACGCTATCAAAGAAGATATCAAGTGGCTTGGATTTGATTGGTTTGAAATGCACTACGCGTCAGACTTTTTCGACGAGATTTATAATCTTGCCGTTAAACTTATAAAAGACGGTTTGGCTTACGTTTGCGACCTTTCTGCCGAAGAGATTAAAAATACTCGCGGAACTTTAACAGAGCCAGGCATTGAAAGCCCGTATAGAAATAGAACTATTGAAGAAAACTTGGAACTTTTTACCGCTATGAAAGACGGCAAGTTTAGTGACGGTGAGAAAGTTTTAAGAGCAAAGATAGATATGGCGTCGCCAAATATCAATATGCGCGACCCCGTTATTTATAGAGTTTTAAGAGCAACGCATCATAGAACGGGGGACAAGTGGTGCATTTACCCTATGTACGACTACGCTCACCCCATTTGCGATAGCATGCAAGGCGTTACTCACTCTCTTTGTACTTTAGAGTTTGAAGACCACCGCCCGCTTTATAACTGGGTTGTTGAAAACACGGGGGTTAATCACAAGCCCCGTCAAATCGAATTTGCAAGGCTTAATATAACTAATACGGTTATGAGTAAGCGTTACCTTAAAAAACTCGTTGAAGACGGCGCAGTTGAAGGATGGGACGATCCGCGTATGCCAACGCTCACGGGTTTAAGAAATCGTGGCGTTCCCGCCGAAGCGCTTAAAAACTTCTGTGAAGAGATAGGTATTGCTAAAGCAAATAGCGAGATTGAAGTATCGTATCTTGAACACTTTATTAGAGATCACCTTAATTTTAACGCCGAAAGAGCGATGGCGGTTTCTAAACCTATCAAAGTTACGATTACCAACTTTGAAGGGGAAGAAGATACCGATTTCGTTATCAATCCAAACGACGAGAGCGCAGGCGTTAGAAAAGTTAAATTCACAAAGAATATCTTTATCGATGAAGAAGACTTCTCGTTAAATCCACCGCCGAAGTATTTTAGACTTAAAAAAGACGGTTACGTTAGACTTAAAAATGCATACATTATTAAGTGTGACGACGTTTTATTAAACGACGATGGTTCTGTAAAAGAACTCTTATGCTCTTATATCCCTGAAAGCCGTTCAGGCGAAGATACTAGCGGAATTAAATGCAAGGGAACTATTCATTGGGTTTCGGCAGATTACGGCGTTGACGTTGAAATTAGAGATTACGACTACTTATTAAAAGACGCAGAATATCCCGGTCAAGACTTTTCTGAAAGAATGAACTACGATAGCGTTCACAAGTATTTAGGAAAAGCAGAGCCGTATATTGAAAGCGTGGAAGAAGGAACTCCTTTCCAACTCCTTAGAAAAGGCTATTATAAAAAGACGATAAAAGACGGCAAACTCATACTTTCTCAAATCGTTTCAATGAAAGATAGTTTCAAGAAATAGGCAAGTCAATTTTATACGAATACTGATTTTGAATTGCTAATTTCCGATTATCCTTTGGTAAAATCCTAGGTAATAGGGTAAAGCTATTACCGTCAGATTTTACCTTTGTCTAACCAAAAATTTTCTAACTCAAAATTGCTAAGCACCATAAAGTGTAGGGATTTGAGTAGATTTTGCAAAGACAATTTAATATATACACTTTATGGCAATATTTGTATTAAATTGACTTGCCTTAGTAAAAAAGCGTTTTGCGAAAATTCGCAAAACGCTTTTATTTTATATCGGGAGTTACCGTTATATAGTCGGTATTCCAAAATTTTAACACCCCAACTTCGTCAAGGCGAGAAACAACGTAACCGTTAACCTTTACCCCTGCTTTTTGAAGTTTTTCTATGCGTTCGGGGGCAAGAGCCGTATATTTTACCGTTAAGTTAAACTTATTGCAAGATAAAAACGGAACGATAACGTCGTCGTAACCATCATAATAAAGGTTTACGTTTATATCGCTACTAACCGTTTTTATAAAGATTGCCTTTTGAATATCGTCAACAACGTAAACTGCCGGCTTATTTATACTAGAAACGAGTTTTAAGCAATTTGATGCAGAAAGGTTAGTTAAATCTATAAACACTTGCTTTTCTTTATCAAAAAATGTTAAAATATCTTCAAAGGGAATTTCACACGGGAATTTTATATAAACCCCGTCGTACTCACCTTGAAAGTTTTCAAGTTCAGTTAAATTCTTAATATCTACTAAAATTTTACTCATACTAAAAGTATACAACTTTTATTTAATAAACGCAAGGAGATTGATATGGAAATTATTTTTAACCCCGATAAAAAAATCGTTAACGCAATAAGAGAAGGCTTGAAGAAAAAGGACGGATACTGCCCCTGCCGTTTACAAAAAACGGACGATAATATTTGTATGTGCAAAGAGTTTAGAGATCAAATTGCCGACCCTAACTTTGAAGGTTTTTGCCATTGTCGTTTATATTATAAAAAGAAATAAATTTTCGACAAAAAGTTTTTTAATATGACAGACTATTGTCATATTTAATTTCATAAAATAGCAGTACAATCACAAAAGGAGAGTACTCTTATGAAATTATTTGATAAAATTTACAATTGGTTTTTTGAAGAAAAAAAGGAAGAAATTCCCGAACGCCCTATCTACATTGATTGTAGTGAATTATTTCTTAAATAAAAAATTCCCACTCAGCCGAGTGGGAATTTTTTTAGTCTTTATAAAGCCTTAAAGCGTTAGTTACTACGAATAAACTGCTTAAACTCATACAAAGCGATGCTATCATTGGATTTAAGAGTATTCCAAGCGGATAAAGCACGCCACAAGCAAGGGGGATACCTAAAACGTTATAGATAAACGCCCAAAATAAATTTTGCTTGATAATTTTACGAGTTTTTCTACCCGTTTTTATCGCTTTTGAGATTGAAATTAAGTCGTTTGACATAAATATAACGTCGCTTGACGAAACTGCAATATCCGTTCCGCCACCCATTGAAACGCCAACGTCGGCTACGCTTAAGGCAGGGCTGTCGTTAACCCCGTCGCCTATAAATACGGTAATGCCTTCTTCTTTATATTTTTTAACGATCTCCGCCTTATCGCTTGGCAAAACACCGCCGTAAGAATAATCCGCGCCAATTTCCTTGGCTACTCTATCTGAAATCTTTTGATCGTCACCAGATAAAATAACAGTTTTAACGCCCAGTTCTTTTAACTTTGAAACGGCTTGTTTTGAAGTTTGCTTGATGGCATCGTAAACTTCAATAAAACCTATAACTTTATCGTTTTTTGAAACGTATAAAACGGTTTTCCCGTTCAAAAGAGAAAGGTTTGATTTTTCCTTTATCTCTTCGCTTAAAAAGTTTTCGCCAACAAAAGGTAAATTACCAACTGCGTATTTATTGCCGTTAACCGTGCCTTTTACGCCTTTACCCGTAATGGAGCCAAAATCTTCAACTTCAAAATCGCTAACCCCAGAATAGTCAACTACCGCTTTTGCAATCAAATGTGAAGATAAGTTTTCAATGCTTGAAACTTCTTTAAGTTCGGTTTCGTTTAAGTTAAAAACTTCCCCAACCTTAATTTTACCTTCGGTAACCGTGCCCGTTTTATCCATAACGCAAACGGAAGTTAAGCCAATTCTTTCTAAAACTTCAGCGTTTTTAACGAGGATTCCAAAATTTGCAAGCCTACCCGTTGAAACGGAAATTGCAACGGGCGTTGCCAACCCCAACGCGCACGGGCAAGAGATAACTAAAACGCTTATCGCCCTTGTAAAAGCAAAATCAAAAGATTTTCCTATTATAAGCCAAACGATTAGCGTTATTATTGAAATTAGCGTAACGCTCGGAACGAATATTCCGCTTATTTTATCGGCTAAACGCTGAACGGGGGCTTTAGTTGCCTCGGCGGATAAAACGTATTCTATAATTTTTGAAAAAACGGTATCTTCCCCAACGCTAGTAACTTTTGCTAAAATATATCCGCTCTCTAAGACCGTTGCAGTTTTTATGTCGCTACCAACAGTTTTGTAAACCGGCATACTCTCGCCCGTTAAGGAAGACTCGTTCATTTCGCCGTCGCCGTTTATAACAACGCCGTCACACGGGGCGCTAAACCCTTGTTTTATAACCATTATATCGCCGAGTTTTACCATAGATACGTCAACCGTAACTTCCGTTTCGCCCTGCATTATAACAGCCGTTTTCGGCGCTAAACTTTTAAGCCTAGAAACTGCGCTTTCCGTTTTCTTTTTAGAGCGTTCTTCTAAAACTTTACCGATTGTAACGAGCGTTAAAATCATAGCGGAAGACTCAAAGTATAAGTTGTTAAGGTATAAGTTTACAAGCGCGTTATTACCCGCAACCTTACCAATTATTATCATAACGAAGGCGTAAACGCCAAAGATAAAACTTGCGCCTGAGCCAAGGGCAACGAGCGTGTCCATATTAGGTGCTTTGTTTATAACGGCGCGCGTTCCCTTTATAAAGAATTTTATATTCAAAACTATTACTGCAAGCGTTAACACAAGTTGGAACAAAACGTAATAAATAGCCCCTTCCACCCCTTTGAAAAAGGGAAAGGTAGGAAGTTTTAACAAGTGATGCCCCATTGTAAAATACATCAAGACAATAAGAATTATGAGCGACGGAACAAGGCGTTTTTTAATAACGCTAAAATCTTCGCTATCGCCGTTTTCTCTAAACTTAACCGCCTTAAACCCTGCGCTTTTTACCGCCTTATAAATTTCGGCATTTGAAAACTCGCCCGAAACGACCAATAGGTTTTGGGTTAAGGTAACGACGGCATCTTCAACCCCGTCAACTTTTTTTACCGCGTTTTCAACCGCTTTGGCGCACATCACGCAAGACATGCCTATGATAGTAAATTTTTCCTTCATATTTTTAGTTTATCACAATCTTATAAAAATAGCAAAATAAATTTCCCACCCTTTCGAGTGGGAAATATTTAATCTTTCTTATTATCTTGGTTCTTTTGTGACTTTTTTCTCTTTTTTACGCACTCCGATAGTAAAAACTCAATTTGACCGTTTATCGAGCGAAAATCATCTTCCGCCCACTTTGATAAATCGTCAAAAAGTTGCTTTGAAACGCGGAGCGGTATTTGTTTCTTTTCTCCGCCCGTCATATTAGTAAAGCGTTCCTGAGTTTATTATAGGTTGAGCGTCGTGATTACCGCATAATACTACGAGTAAGTTCGATACCATAGCGGCTTTTCTCTCTTCGTCAAGTTTAACCATATCGGTTTTTTCAAGGCGTTCAAGAGCCATTTCAACCATACCCACAGCGCCGTCAACTATCATTTTTCTAGCATCGATTATAGCAGACGCTTGTTGGCGTTGAAGCATAACCGCAGCAATTTCAGGAGCGTAAGCAAGGTAAGTTATTCTAGCCTCAACGATTTCAATACCCGCTTCTTTTACTCTTTCTTGAATTTCCTTTCTAATTCTTTCAACTACTTCTTCACTTGAACCACGCAAACTGCCTTCATCGGCTTGACCGTCACCAGTCGTATCAACGTTGGGCGCAACGTCGTAAGGGTAAATTTTAACTATTTGACGCACCGCGCTATCACATTGTAACGATAAATACTCTTTGTAGTTATCTACGTTAAATACCGCTTTAGCGGTATCAACTATCTTCCACATAACCGCAATACCGATTTCAACCGGGTTACCTAAACAATCGTTGATTTTTTGACGGTTGTTATTAAGCGTCATAACCTTCAAACTAATTTTATTTTGGCTTGATAACTTTATCTCTTGCGTTCCAAAAGAATTAAGAGTTGCAGTTATGCCTTGCGACGCGTTTGAATTAACGTCGCCACTCTGTTTAAGTTTAGTTTGAGCGGCGGGATTGAAAGATACCGAGAAGGGATTTACAAAATAAAAACCTTCGCCTTTAAGCGTGCCGATATACTTACCAAATAACGTAAGAACTAACGCCTCTTGCGGTTTTAACACTTTAAGACCAGGAAGCATTATCGGACAAACTACTAATAATATCATACTAGCAACGAAAATTACGGGGCTACCGCCTTCTTCAAGTTCAATACCACCTTTTACAAGACCTAATAACGAAGCGACCATCAATGCAATTAACAATAGCATAACCGCCATACCGCATTTTTTGCCTATAATTTTTTCTTTCATAGTTTTATCTCCTATCACTTTGATATTAAAATGATATCATATAATACGCGACTTGTCAATACTTTGTGCATAAAAACACCGCGCCGAAAATTCGGCGCGGGCGTTTTATTCTTCACTCGTTTGGTTATATTCAAGTTTTGGTTTTATGCTTTTAAGTTCGTCAACAAACTTTTGATAGTCTTTTTTATCTATTACTATAACGAAATAACTTTCGTCTTCAAACACGAGTTCTAACTTCTCAGTAGTGGTTATAAACCTAATAAGTTTAACTTCGTTAAGTTCTATTGGGTTTTTAATAATGCCCCATTTTAGAATTATTTTATCATCAAAAATCTTGTATTCCGACTTTATCAAAGCAAGCGTTACTATCACGATAAACGCTATCGATAACACGACTGCAAAGGCAAGCGACATATATTCTGTAAACGCTATTTCTATATTTTTGTTTAATTTGATTGAAAACCTTATGGCATTAAGAACGATGCAACCTATTGAAACTAAATAGCCTAACACCGCAATAAGGTAAAACCACTTTGAAAATTTATATTTATAACCTAAACTTTTCTTTTCCATATTTATATTATAGCACATATCCTTAATATTTCAAATCATTTGACTAAAATTTTGTAATAATATATACTTACTCTATGAGTATTTTAGAAATCCGCAACTTAACCCATAGATACGACGATAGGTATTTGTTTCAAGACGCGTCGCTTTCAATAAACAACGGCGAGCACCTTGGAATAGTTGGTCTTAACGGCGCAGGAAAAACGACTTTTATAAATATAATTGCAGGCAAACTCTCGCAAGACGATGGGGAAGTTTTACGCCAACCGTCCGCTCGTTGGGGATATTTAGACCAACACGCCGATATTGATAGAAATCAAACGGTTATAGAATATCTTCGCCACGCGTTTGATTATCTTTACGAACTCAATGAAAAACTTGAAGAAATTTATCTTAAAATGGGTGAAACGGAAGATGCTGACGAACTTGATAGGCTAGTTAACAAATCTTCAAAAATGCAAGAAACTCTCGATAATGCGGGGTTTTACGATCTTGATAGTAAGATAAAAAAGGTTGCAGGTGGGCTTGGCGTTCACAATTTTGGGTATGACACGGTTATTTCAAGGCTATCCGGCGGAGAAAGAGCCAAATTAATGCTATCTAAACTACTCCTTGAAGAAGTTGACGTAATGCTTCTTGACGAACCTACCAACTTTTTAGATATCGAGCATATCGATTGGCTTAAAAAGTACCTTAACGGATATAAAAAGACGTTTATGGTAATTTCTCACGACACGGCGTTTTTAGATAGCGTTTGCAAGTTTATAATTAACATTGAAAACGGCAATATTAGAAAATTTTCGGGCAACTATTCTACTTTCAAAGTCCAACGCGATATGATTGCAAAGCAGTATGAAGAAGACTATAATCGCCAGCAGGCAGAAATTAGAAAAATGCAAGATTATATCGACAAAAATAAGGCAAGAGCCGCCACCGCAGGTATGGCGAACTCTCGAAAGAAAATGCTCGATAGAATTGAAGTTATGCAAAAGCCGATGACCGTTTACGACGCGAGTTTTAACTTCCCTTATATCCCCGTTAACAGCAAGGATTTTTTAGTTGTAAAAGACTTGGAAGTCGGTTACGATAAAACTTTGATTCCGCCTATAAATCTTCATTTATCTAGCACGGATAAACTTTGGATAAGAGGAACTAACGGCGTTGGCAAAACTACGCTTATTAAAACTCTTCTTAGAAAAATTCACTCGTTAAAAGGTAATTTTTTATTCCATATTGCAACTAAACCAGGCTATTTAGAGCAAGAACTCAACTTTGAAAACTCATCGCTTAACGCTATGATTTATTTTAACGAAAAATTCCCTAGAATGAACGTTAAAGAGCAACGCGCGGAACTTGCTAAAGTTGGGCTTAAAGGGGACTTAGCAACTAAGCCCATAAAAGATTTATCTGGTGGCGAGCAAGTTAGAATTAAACTTGCCGTCCTTAATAACACTCCGTCAAACGTTTTAATTCTCGACGAGCCTACCAATCACTTAGACGTAAGGGCGAAAGAGGCGCTTAAAGAGGCGCTTATAAAGTACGAAGGCGCAATAATCCTTGTAAGCCACGAGCACGAGTTTGCAAGCGAAATTTGCAATATCGTTTTCGATGCGAGAACTAAATAAATTATTCAACCCTTGCTTTGCAAGGGTTTTATTTTCGTTTTAACATTTTACTCTCCCTTTTCATACCATAAAAGCGAGGTAATAAAAAATGAATCCGTTTAATGAAACCCCTATAAAACTCGATAGCGCCTTTCAAAATTTTAAGGAACTATACCCCAAACCGTATAACAAGCGAGAAGTTGACCCGTACACTAAAACGAGAATAATACTCGCTAACGGCGCGGAGTTTGAAGCCAACTGGTTTTCCCACCAGTTCGCAAGGAATATTCAAGATACCGAGTTAAAAAGAGAACTATCCGTCACTCGCGATCAAGAAAAACAGCAACAACTTAAAATTTCCCTTCTCAAACCCATTGACGAAAGTATTTTAGAGCATACCATATCTTACGAGCAACTCGCCGTTGATTTAACTGCCGAACTTGCAAAGCGCGAGCCCGATTGTTACGTTAAAACTGCCCTTGACTTTGCTCTACTTGAAGACTTTGACCACTTATATAGATACGCTAACCTTTTAGAAATGGAGCAAGGCATTTACGCCGAGTGGTTAGTTGGAAGATACACCGAAATTATGCCCGGCAGACCGACTATTGCTCACCATAGATACCCTAAAGATAACGTTAAGCGAGCAATTAACCCCTGCACCGCCGACACTCAAACAATGCTTTCCACTATGATTATAACCGCCGCCGAACAGCAAACTATGAATTACTATATGAACGTTACAAATTTTGCTCGCTCGGATATTGGAAGACGGTTATATCAAGAGATAGCGCTCGTTGAAGAAGAGCACGTTACTCATTACGAATCACTCCTTGACGATAAGTCTACTTGGCTTGAAAAGTTATTGTGGCACGAATTTTCAGAGTGCTATTTATATTGGTCTAACTATATGACCGAAACCGACGGTTACATAAAATCACTTTGGGAGCAAAATTTTGCAATTGAAGTTGCTCATCTTCTAAAAGCGTGCGAACTCCTTGAAAAATACGAAGGAAAGCACTACCTTGAAGTTATTAAAAATCCAGAATTTCCAGAGCCTTTATCTTTGCATGAAAATATTAATTACGTTAGAAAAATACTTAAAGACACCGTTCAGTATACGTCGGTAAAAGAAGATTATGAAAAGATTAAAAACCTAAGCCCCAACGCTGATTTTTTCAAATTCCAAGAGATTTTAATTCCCACTACTCAAATAGTTCCGTCGCATAACGTTATAGAAACTTATATTCGCCATAACGGAATAGATTATCGCTACCAAGTAGCCGAAAACCCTATTCCCGAACTTAGAAATAGAAGAGAAGACAACGTTTACGTTGGAAGAACGCCCGACGCGACAACGTCAACCGAATTTTTCTGCAACGAATAATAAAAAAATCCCACGGCAAGAGCCGTGGGATTTAGTTTTTGTTTAATTAGATAAACGCAACGGGAACGAAGAAGTAAACTGCGAAGAGAGCAGTTACGATAAGAGCGACAACTGAAACGTTCCAAACAGGTTTTTCTTTCTTATCAATAGCATATTTAATAGCTTCAACAACGTAAGCGATAGCTGACATAATAGTATAAGAAATCATACCAACGCCGATACCAGTAGTAATAGAGTAAGCAAGTACCATAGTTACAACGGTAAGGAAAGCAGCAGTTGCATTGATAGTTCCGTTGAAGTCAATAGACTTAACGTTGTTCTTCATCATAAGAACGCCAACGTAGATAAGAGCAGCAGCTGCAGCAGCAGACGGAATAGCCGCAAATACTGGCATAATGAACATTGCAAGGAAGAACATGCAAGCAGTTGTGAACGCGGTAAGACCAGTTCTACCACCAGCAGAAACGCCTGCGCCTGATTCAACGAAAGTAGTAACTGTTGAAGTACCAAGCATAGCGCCTGCGCAAGTAGCGATAGCGTCAGAAATCATAATCTTGCCGTAGTTGTGAGGTTTGTTGTTTTCATCAGATAAAAGTCTGTTACCACCACAGCAACCAACGATAGTTCCCATAGTGTCGAACATGTCGATCATACACATAGTAATGATAACCATGATTACGGTGAATAATGAACCTTCAGGGAAACCAGTTTTGAACACTTCTGTGAAAGAACCGAATACTGTGTATTCACCTGTGAAGAAGTTAGCAAAGTTTTCCCAGAACTTCCAAGAAATAGCGCCTTCGCCTTTTAATACGGTAAGGTCGGTAACGCCGAAAGGAATACCGATAACGGTTGCGCCTAAAATACCGAAGATGATAGCGCCCTTAACGCCGATCTTATCAAGAATAGCGATAAGGAATAAACCGATTAATGCAACTGATGCAGTTTTAGCAGCAGCAACGAACGGTAAACCGTTACCAGCTTGGATAACTTGGATATTTTCCCAAATAGTAAACTTAACGAAACCAACTTGAGTATAATCGTTAGCAACGATAATACCTGCGTTTTGGAAACCGATATAAGCGATGAATAAGCCGATACCAACTGAAATTGCACTTCTTACTGCAACGGGCATACCGTCAAACACGAGTTCACGGAAAGTTTTACCCTTGATCTTAATTAAAGATAATGCTAAGAAGATGATACCAGAGATAAGAACCATCATAAACGCTTGACCAATAGTGAATTGAACACCATAAGTACCAGCAGCCCATAAAGCAACCAAGCCACCAACTAATGAGTTAAGACCCATACCTGATGCTTGAGCAAGGGGCATCTTTGCAAAGAACGCCATTAAAAGCGTACCGATAATTGCACCAAGAGCGGTTGCAATAAAGAGTGAAGGCCAGTATGCAGCGTTAGCGCCAACTAAAATTTGCGCTGGGTTTACAGTCAAAATGTAAGCCATTGCAAGGAACGTAACGATACCTGCAACGATTTCCGTTTTGATTGAAGTTTGTTTCTCAACTGCATCATAGCCGAGAGATTTCAAAAACTTATTCATTGAAAATTTCCTCCTATACGTGCTAAAAGCACAAATCTATACATATTTTAACACTTTTTTTAACTATTTTCAATAGTTTTGTGAAATTATTTTCACATTTTTTAATATTTTTTCATATATAAAAAACCCGCTTGTATAGCGGGTTTTAATTCTTATAAGAAGAAGGTTACAATGCTTATTATTATAAACGCAAATAAGAGAATTGGAAGAACGTACTTAAAGTAAACTTTCATCCATTTTTGAACTTTTAAGCCTTTGCCTTGATTTGCTTCATTTACGAAATTATCGTAACCCCAGCCGTATTTAGACGTACAGAACATTACGAATACGAACGAGCCGATAGGCAATAAAAGGTTAGATACGATAAAGTCTTCAAGGTCAAGAACTACCGAGCCTTCGCCAAACGGAGCAAAGCCAGAAAGAACGTTGAAACCTAAAATACAAGGAAGCGCTAATACAAACATTGCAAACGTTCCGATTATACAAATTTTCTTTCTAGACCACTTAGTTAAGTCTTGAACGCAAGCGATAATATTTTCAAACACCGCAAATACCGTTGAAAGAGCGGCAAACGTTAAGAATAAGAAGAATAAACTACCCCAAAGTCTACCAAGTGGCATATTGTTAAAGATGTTTGGCAAAGTTTCAAAAATAAGCGGTGGGCCTGCATTTACGTTGCCATTATTATAAGTAAAGCAAGCGGGGAAAATGATAAGACCGGCAATTATCGCAACCAAAGTATCTAAAACGGCAACGTTGATTGCCTCGCCGAAGAGCGAACGGTCTTTATCTAAGTAACTGCCAAATATCGCCATCGAGCCTATACCTAAACTTAACGTAAAGAACGCTTGGCTCATAGCGCCGGTTATAACGTTAAAAATACCAACTTCTTTTACGTTATCAATGTTGGGAACGAGATAGAATTTTAAGCCTTCTAAAGTTCCTTCCATAAAGAAACCGTTAATGGCAAGCGCTACCATAATAACGAGAAGGGCTATCATCATTACTTTAGTTACTCTTTCTAAACTGTTCTTAACGCCGAAAGCGCAAACTAAGAAACCTATAACGATAACTATTCCCGTAAACAACATTTGCATCCAAGGATTAGCAAGCATTTCAGAATATTGCGAAACTGCAACTTCATTAGAAACACCGGTAAAATCGCCTCCGAGCATTTTTACAAAGTATTGCAAAAGCCAACCGCAAACTACCGTGTAAAACATCATAAGTAAAATATTACCTATGAGAGCGGCATAGCCGTGGAAATGCCATTTGCTACCCTTTGGCTCTAACTCGTCGTAAAGTTTAGTCATACTCTTTTGACTTGCTCTACCGAGTGAAAATTCCATCGTCATTACAGGCACGCCCATAGCGATAAGGAAGAAAAGGTATATCAAAACGAAAATACCACCGCCGTTTTGACCTACCATGTAAGGAAACTTCCAAACGTTTCCAACGCCTATGGCGCATCCTGCAGATAAGAGAATAAACCCTAATCTACTACCTAATTTTTCTCTTTTTTCCATTAGTCTTCTCCAAGAATTTTTATTTTATTTACTAAACTATAACACATTTTTACTTTTTGTTCAAGTTTAATTAAATATTTTTTGCATTTTTTACAGTTTAGTGTTAAAATAAAATTATGGAAAAAATAGAAAGTTTCAAAATTGATCACTTAAACTTATACCCTGGTGTTTACGTTAGCAGAATCGACGGGTTTGACGGGGCTACCGCCACCACTTTCGATATGCGTTTCACTTCGCCCAACCGTGAAGAGCCTATGCACTTCCCCGCTATTCACACGCTCGAGCATTTAGGCGCAACTTATTTTAGAAATTCTAAAATAAAAGATCAAGTTATTTACTTTGGCCCTATGGGTTGCAGAACGGGTTTTTATCTCGTTTTATTTGGAAAATGGGATAGTAAAGATATATTTGAAGATATAATTTCAATGCTAAAATTCGTTATAAGTTTTGAAGGGGAAATCCCCGGCGCAACACCTATTGAGTGCGGAAATTATAGCGAGCAAGATTTAGAAAAGGCTAAAATTTACGCTAAAAAATACCTTTATGAACTTGAAACTTATAAAAGACTTGAATATTAAAAAAAACGGCTTGGTTTTCCAAGCCGTTTTACTATGCAATTTATGCGTTAGCAAGTTGTTTTTTCTTTTTAGAATCAATAAACGTATAAACGCAAACGCCCGCAACTAGAACAAGACCTATAACGTCGGTTACTATTCCAGGAATAATTAAGAGCAAACCGCCTATTGCGGAAACAATTCTTAAAACTACCGGAACTTTTCCAAAGGCATAACCTTGAAGCCCTACCGACACGCCGAACATACCAACGAGCGAAGTTACAACCGTCAAGATAACGTCATACCAAACCGCATTTATAAATAACATTGACGGATTTAACGCGAAAATATACGGAATAATAAACGCGCCGATTGCAAGTTTTGATGCGGTAAAGCCTGTTTTTAACGGATTTGATTTTGCTATTGCAGAGCCAGCGTACGCGGCGAGCGCAACTGGTGGCGTAATATCTGCAACGATACCAAAATAGAATACGAACATGTGCGCCGCAAGAATTTCAACACCCATATTTGTAAGAATTGGAGCGGTAATCGTTGCCATAATAACGTAGTTTGCAGTAGTTGGAACACCCATACCTAAAACGATACAGCAAAGCATCGTTAAGAATAACGCAAGCATTATCGACTTTTCAGCGATAGGAACAATTAAAGTTATAAGCGTCGAGCCAAGACCAGTCATAGCAACTACGCCCGAAATTATACCTGCCATTGCGCACGCTATAACAACGCCTATCGAGTTGTTCGTTCCGCCTTGCAAACCTTCGCCAACAACCTTTATATCAAGCGGGCTGTTAATTTTGATTTTCTTCGTAAACACCGAACAAATTGCCGCAACAGCGATTGCGATAAACAACGCTCTTGACGTTGGAGATTTTTCAAGCACTAACGAGAAAACAACGTAAGTTAAAATAGGAATTAACGCAAGCCCTATGCCCTTTATAGCAGTTAAAACTTTTTCTTTGTTCTTTGAGAATAAATAGTCCACGCAATCAACGTCTATTAAACTTATTGCCATAGCAAATAAAATAGCAAAGCAAGCAGATAAAGCAGGCGTGTAACTATTCATGCAGATAACCAAAGCAACGATAGGAATTAAAAGATAGCCTTTTTTAAGAATTAACTTGAAAAAGTTTGGAATACTTTCTTTTGGAAGACCTTTAAGCCCCATCTTCTTTGCTTCAAGGTGAACCATTATAAAAATACCCGTAAAGTATAAAATTGCGGGCAATATTGCGCACACTACGATTACTGAATACGAATACCCTGTAATTTGGCTCATTAAGAACGCCGCCGCACCCATAATAGGTGGCATAATTTGACCGCCTGTTGACGCCGCCGCCTCAACCGCCGCCGCAAATTCAGGGCGATAACCCGTGTTTTTCATAACGGGAATAGTTATAGAGCCAGAACCAACGGTATTTGCAACCGAAGAGCCTGAATACATACCTTCAAGCGCAGATGAAATTACCGCTACTTTTGCAGGACCGCCTGCGGCAGAACCTACGAGTGAGTTTGCAAGATCAACGAAGAACGTGCCTATACCCGTTTTTTCAAGGAACGAGCCGAATATTATAAAGATTACGATAAAACTTGAACAAACTGCAACCGGAGTTGAGAAAATACCACAGTTTAAGTTGAAAAATAAGTTAAATATTAAATTTCTAACTACCGTTTGCGGGTTGTTATTGAAAAGCCAAATTATTGCGTAGATGATAAAGCAACCCGCAACTATCATAAGCGGAATACCTATCGCGCGCCTACAAAGTTCAAACAAACAAAGTATGCATAAAATACCTACTATTATTTGTTCCGTTTCAATAACGCCACCCATATAGATAATTTCGTTTTGCTTAATTACGTAATATAGGCAACAGCCAAGTGAAATTAACGCAAGTAAAATATCGTACCAAGGAATATAGTTTTCCTTTATAGCGTCTTTTTCACAAGCGGGGAATTTCAAATAGCCAAGCACCATTATAAGCCCTAAAAACAGCGGGAGTTTAGTAAACTCCGTCATACCTTCGGATAAAAGCGCAACGAATAAAACGTAAACTGCAAACGCAATAAAGATAGCGTTGTAAACGATTTTGAAAACGCCCGTTAAATTACGGCTTTTACTATCTTTATCGAATTTTTTCATCAACTCTTCAGCCGATAAAACTTCTTCGTTCGTGTTTTGAGGTTTAGTATTTGTCATATTAGTCCTTTTGATATTACAAAGCGGGATATATATCCCGCTTTTTATAGTTTATTATTTTGCTAGTTAGATTTGAGCCACGTTGTTAACTGTTAAGCCGATTTCTCTATAATACTTAGCAGCGCCTGGATGAACGGGAACGTTACCGATAGTAACGAAAGCGTAATCGGTATTCATAGTAGATTCAACTGAGTGACCGATTGAGCCTTTTGATTCCCAAATTGCCTTAGTGATATTGTAAACGATTTCTTCACTTAAACTATTAGAAATAATGTAAGTTGCGCTAACGCCGATAGTCCAAACGGGTTCGCTTGCAGAAATGAAATTATATTGAGCGTTAGTGATAGGTTGTTTAGAATAAACGTCGTACTTATTGTCAATTTTATTTTCTGCAATAAATTCGTCCATAACAGCGTCGCTTAAACCAAGCATATAAACGGTTTTTGCTAAAGCGATTTCAGTAATAGAAGTTGCAGGAGCGCCAGACGTAAAGAAGAATACGCTAAGTTTGTTTTCCTTCATAGCGTCAGCAGATTTTGCAACTGAAAGGTTTTGAATAACGATATCAGTAGAAGTGTATTTTTTATTAGCCTCGTCAAAAGCAATATCAATACCGTATTTTCTTAAAAGAGCAACTGCGTTTGCTTCAACGCCAGAGCCTACGTCACCGATAGAAACGCTCTTACCTGAACCTTTAAGGTCTGCAAGAGTTTTAATATTGGCGTCGTCAGTTACGATTTGGATAACTTCAGGATAAACTTGACCGATTACTGAGAAATTAGTGATTGCGCCAGTTTCAGCAAAGTTTTGAGTGAAACCGTTGTAAGCGTTAACCATAGTATCGTTTTGAACGATAGCCATTTTGCAGTCACCGCTTTGAATTGCCTTAAGGTTAGCAACTGAACCACCGGTATCGCCAACAACGGAATAAGTGTAATCAGTTTTCTTAGCAAGTTGAGTTTGCAAACCGTTAGTGAAAGCGTAGTAAGTACCGCCAGTACCACCGGTGTAAATAGTGATGTTCGTAGAGCCACCGCAACCAGTCATGGCTACGATACCGAACGTCATGAGTACAGTCATTAAAATAGTAATGAGTTTCTTCATAATTTATAACTCCTTATATAAAAAATAAAAATATGCGTTTATTTTATCATAAAAATTCAGTTTTGGCAAACTTTATAATCCCATTTTATTAAAAAGTGAATATATTATTTTTTTGCATTGTCACATTTTAACAAAAAAATCTTACAAAAACACTTTTAGAGCGTAAAATTTTTTAACGCCGTATTGCACCGGTTATAACGGAATAAAAATTTAAGCCGTTAGTTGCGAGCATATCAAGGCTCGCGAAAGAGATAGGCTGAGATAGACCTTGTTGGTCATCGAAGTCTATCTCTTGAGCAGAAACAAAGATAGGCGACGCAAATAACGGAATAAAAAAAGCAAGGCATCGAGCCTTGCTTTTTTATGTCTTAAAATTAAAGGATTTCGAGATTCTTCTTGAATACTCGCTTAAAATCCGCTTGAGATGAGAGCGCGTCTTTAATCTCTAAAGTTGCATCGCTATTGAACTTGGTTTTCATTATAACTGAATCACCTAAAACGTCACAATCAATAGTTTCAACGCTACTTGCCATACTTCTATCTAAACTTACGGCAATTCTAAGCATAACGCCGAGTTTTCTAATAATTTCTACGTCTTCTTCAGAAATAAACTCTTTGTATTTAACAAGGTCCGCCATAGACAAATCGTCGTTTTTATAATTTGAAACAACGAGCGCGGCAAGAACTACTTCTCTTTGAGTTATTCCGTATAAACTCGAATTTAATATAATGTAACTCGTGTGTTTTTGATAATCGTAATACTTAATGCTCGTTCCCGCATTGTGAAGATATGCGGCAACTTTAAGTATTTTAAGGCATTGACGTGGGAACTTGTGAAGAACTCTCATCTGCTTGAAAAGTTGAACGGAAAGGTTAACTACTTGCTCTGCGTGCTTTTCGTTACAATGATAGTACTTAACGAGCGTTTGCAAACTGTAAGTCAAAACGTCGGATATAGGCTTTTCAACGGTGGTTGGAACGGCGTAATTGAACATTATGCCTTCTCTTAAACCGCAAGCCGAGATAGTAATGTTTTCAAAATTGAGATTTTTAATAAACGCGTGCGCAACGGCAAAAGCAGACGGTAAAAGATCCGCTCTTGTAGGAGAAACGCCTTTAATTCTCATCTTCTTATCGCTATCGAGACCCTTTATCATATCGTAAACTTGCTCGAATTCTTCCGTTTTAACGTTGTAATTATGTATAAGCGGAAGCGGTGATTTTTTCATCATTTTTACGATTTTACAAAGGTTTCTAAACGAACCGCCACAACCGATAATTTGAGTTTCGGGATCAAGTTCTTTAAGCCACTCGATATTCGATATTTGCTCAACTACAAATTCTTCAATTTTTTCCGCTTGCTCTTTTTGAGATAAACCTTCTTGAGAGAAAAGGTCGGTAAGCGTTACCGCACCAAACGGAAGGGTTTCATAATGAAGAAGATTTCTGCGGTTATAGTATATAACCTTAGTGCTACCACCACCGATTTCCAAGATTAACCCCTTGGAAATATCCATTGTATTTATTACCCCACGATAAACGTAAGTTGCCTCCTCTTCTGCAGAAAGCACTTTGAGTTTAATTCCGGTATTTGCAACGATTTCATCAAGAAAACTTCTTTGATTTTTTGCACGGCGAACCGCTGCGGTGGCAACCGAGATAATTCTCTCAATCTCATAAGCATCGCAAAGTTTTCTAAACATTTTAAGCGTCTTAATAGTCTCGGCAATACGTTGGGGTTTTAAGAACCCGTCTCTCTCCATATCTTTACCGAGCCTTACGCTTTCTTTGAGTTGGTCAATAACCATAAAATGCCCATCGCCGAGCATCTCAACGATAACGAGCCTTGCGGTATTAGAACCTAAATCAATAATTCCTATTCTTTCCACTCTTATTCTCCTATACTAGTAATTAATCTTACGAGCAAAAACAATTTTAATAGCGCCTTTTTATTAAAATTTTAGCATTTTACTAAGGCATTACTTTTAGTATCTACAATTATACACCCAAAAACTCAACTTTTCAATACCCATTTTGAAAAAATTTCATTTTTTATTTTTTTTATTTGGTTTTTTCAGCGATAAAAACTGCAAAATTGACAGCGCTATCAAAAAACCACCGAAAATTCTCGAAAGTAACTCACTCTTGACAACTTGGCAAAGAATTGCTCCCCCTACACTAAAAACGCAAGCGGGAATTATCATAAAAAGCAAATTTTCTTTTCTCACTAATTTGTTCTTAAAGTGAAAAATTAGCGCCACCACCGCCATAGGAATAAACGATAATAGGTTAACCGCCTGCGCCGTTTTTTGTTCAAAGCCTAAAAATATCGTGATAAGCGGAATTAAAACCGTTCCGCCACCCATGCCCATACCACCTAGCACTCCACCTAAAAAACCAAATAAACACGTCTTAAAAATTTGCATACTAAAACACCATCATCTTTACGCCCGCAACGAGCATAACGACTGCAAAGATTTTTACTAGCCACGCGTTATCTATTTTTTTAAGTATTAGCGCGCCTGCAATTCCACCAAGCAGTACGCCTATAGCAACGTAGAGAGTGTTAAGGTTAAAAATCTCAAATCCGCTACCGATAATATAAATCACGGCGCTTATAATAGATATTGGAAGAATAACCGCAATAGCGGTTGCGTGAGCCGTTTTTTGTCTAAAACCTAAGAGCATTGTAAATAATGGAAGTATAATCATACCGCCTCCGCCACCGAAAAATCCGTTGACTGCGCCTACCACCGTTCCCGATAGCGCCATATATAAACCTTCTTTATTCTTCATAGCGATAGTGTTTGCAATTTATTAAAAACAATAAGTTTATTGTTGATTTTTTGAAAATTTAGCAAAGTAAATGTAAAAATGTCCGTGTTAAGTATTGCATTTTTCAAAAAAATGTTTTATACTAATTTAGTATTATAATAAAAACGTGGGCGCGTACGCGTTCAATTATGACTACTTGAAGGTAAAAAGTGGTCAAATAACAATCAAGGTGGCTTATGTATTCACAATTCAAGTTTAATTTGAAAAAATTCTCAATCGCATTACTTTCTTTGCTTATGGCTATAATGCTTGCTTTCTCGGTTGCTTGTTCAGATGGTAACTCATCTTCAAATGACGATGACGACGATTCTTCAACTACTACCGAAAGCACTATAACCGACTATCAGTCTATTAAAAACGGCGACTTTGAGTTTGGAACGGAAGACGCAACTTCTTTCCCATACTCGTCTTCTATCAATTGGACGAGAAATCTTTATTCTGACGTTACTAGCGCTCCGTCGTCTTCAGCAACTTCAGGTATTATCGATACGGAAAAAGAAGCTTTCGATAAGATCAAGCAAAAAATTAAACTTAACGAAAACCCTTCTACTCCTTATGAATTCGGTTTCGTTGCCGACGAATACGATTATGAAGATAAGGACAAACAGGTTAACCCTCAAGTTAAAGGTACTAAAATCTTAATGATCAACAATAACAAGAACGATGAAGGTACTGCTCAATATTTTAGAGCATCTTCTTCAATAAGCGTTCCTGCAGGCGAATATCACTTACTTTCGTTCTGGGTAAAAACAGTTGATCTTAAGAGTATGTATTCAAACTTTGCAGGCGCTCACATCAAACTCACTAGTTCAAACTCATCTGTAACTTATGAAGAGTTATCTTTTGACGACGTTAATACTAACGGTCAATGGGTTAAGTTTGAAATTGCTATTCAAGGCTCTGAAGTTTCTTCAACTACGTTAAACTTCACTTTAGGTCTTGGTAAAGGTAACGGTTTAGATCACAACGAATTCGTTAACGGCTTTGCTTTCCTTGATAACGTAAACGTAAAAGGAATTGAAAAGACTGATTACGACGCGTTCGTTTCTTCTTCAATCAACCACACCGTAAGCGATCCTAAAAATATCCAAGCGGTTTCTCTTAAAAATCAAACTTACGCTACTAACGAAAAGGGCGTTGCAACTTCGTTCACTACTTACAAGGCAAACCTTAATTACAACGTTTTAACTTCAAGCGTTAGAAACGACGGTCAAGGTAGCGAATCAATCAACTTTATCGAAACTACTAACGACTTCAATTACGATTATAAAACTGGCAACGTTATCGGTTTTGGTTCAGCAAGCCAAGCAAAGGGCGCAAGCGCTAACGTTTCGGCAATGATTGGCGACAATGCAAATAAGTTTACAAACTTTATTTATATGGACTTTGTAAATCCTTCAGTTGCATCTTACCAATCTAAAACTTACGAATTAAAGGCTGGCAAATTTGATTTAGTTACTTTCTACGCTAAAGTAAATTCTAAAAACTTCAATTCTGACAAATTAACCGTTAAGGTATTAAACGACGATAACGATCCTATTGAATTATTCAAGTCAATCGACACTACTGACGTTGAAAGCGTTAGATACGGCGACTTTATTAAATATCAAGCGTTTATCAACAACCCAACCGATAAAGATACTACTTACTCTATCAAATTAATTTACGGTTACGACGGTGTTTGGGAAGAATCTTACGCTCTTCAACAAGGCGTTGCAATCGTTGCAGACTTTACCGTTGCATCTTCCGACGAAGAAAGTTATAATCTTGCAACCGCAGGCGAAAGACTTATCAAGCAACAAATTTACGGTGAATACGTATCTTACGGCAAGGTAACCGACGATACATCTAACGATATGTACGGTATCAGCGTTGACAAGACTCAATCTTTCACTATCAAAGAAAAACCTGCTACCAACGTTAATGGTTACACTTTCAAAACTACCGCTAGCGATAAGAGTAAAGTTCAATACGGTATTATCAACAGCGCATACTACAACACTTCTAACTACACTTACGGTGAAAGCGGTGGCGTAACGTTTAGAAATCCTATCGTTAACTTCAAAGACTTAAAGGTTTCTAATAACAAGCACGCTCAAGTATTAGTTCTTGACAATAAGGAAGCAACGTATTCTCGTTTTGTTTCTGAAATCAAAACGGTTTCTAAAAATTCTTCTTCAAAGGTAATCGTTAAGATTAGAACTTATGGTAACGCAGTTGCAAACGTTTCACTCGTAAACTCTGCTCTTGAAGGCGACCACTACGACGTTATTTCATTTAGCAACGAAAAAGATTCCGTTAACCTTACTTCTAAAGTAACCAAAGACTCTTATCTCAAAGGCGGTTGGACTTACGTTTACTTCTACGTAACCGCTGGTAACGAAGATTTAGACTTTAGAATTGAAATAAGCAACGGCTCTCATTCCGAAGCATCTGAAGGTACTATTATTACCGAAGGCGCTAACGTTCTCACAGTTGACGCTAATGCGGTTAAGGCAGAAATGAACGCTATCAGAAACGACTTTGCAGTTCTTCAAGGCGATGAATACGCGTTCAGTTCACTCAAACACACTAGAGCGCCTTCAACCGTTAAGAACACGGGTGAAAACGGCGAAGTTGTTGAATACACTCAATACTACCCCGAACTTGAAATTTACTCAGGAAACGCTTACGCTAAGTTTGCATCTTACGAAACTTTACACGCAGATAGCGTTATCGACAATACTACTGACGTTGAAGAAGATAAGCCTGAAGAAGACAGCCACGACCACAACGAAGGTTACAACCTTACTACGGACGTTGCACTTCAAATCTCTTCAATCATCATAGCACTCGTATTGATTGCGGTAATCATCGTTATCCTTATTAGAAACGCACTTAAAAAGAGAGCGAAAAAATTAGAAAAGCAAGCAACTTATTACGAAGAAGATTCTGGTTTCAACAGAGATACTCGTGAAAAGGTTATGCAAAAGATTGCTGAAAAGAAATTAAAGAAAGAAAAGGAAATCGAACTTGCCGACGATGACGACGTTACTGAATACGATTATTCTGAGGCTGAACAAATCGACGAAACTGAAGAAGTTATCGAAGAAGAAGTAACCGAAGAAACTTCAGATGAAATTACTTTAGAAGTTGAAGGCGAAGAGGTTAGCGAAGAAACTACAGAAACAGTTGAAACTGAACAACCTGCCGAAGAAGAAAACAAAGACTAATAGTCAAAATGAAAAGACTGCTTGAAAAAGCAGTCTTTTTTATTCGTTATTTTACGTCAACTATCGTTAACGTTTTATCTTTTACTTTGAATTTAACGTTTATTCCACTATAATCCATAGCGTAAATTCTATCTTCATCGTCTTGATACGACGGGCGCGGGTCTTCGCTTAAACACGCTACAATATCGTTTTTTATATCGCTTTGAACGTTACTTAAAAGTTCTTGATTAATAACTTCGAGTTTATAATCTACAAACTCTCCTGCATAACCGCAAGTTGCGTTTTCGTGGCAGTCCGTAAACGGAAGATAGGGTTTTATATCGTAAACGGGCGTTCCATCAAGAAGGTCTGCGCCGGAAACTATTAACACTTTTCCGTTCTTGCCGTCTTCCACCCTTTCAAGTTTTACCGAAGAAAGACCTAAATTATTAGGTCTAAACGGAGAACGGCTTGCAAAAACACCTACCTTTTCGTTTCCGCCAAGCCTTGGTGGACGCACCGTCAATGAAAACTTCCCTTCCGCCTTTGAAAACCCAAATATTATCCATAAGTGAGAAAACTCTTCAATTCTCCTTATAGCGTCGGCGCTTGCAAACTCTTTTAATAAAACTATTTTTGATAGGTTGTTTACCCTACCGCTTTGGCGGGGGATTCCAAACTTATCCTTAAAACCGTTTTCAATTTTAGCAATCTCTATCATTTATTCATCTTTCTCCTAACTCTGTTTAAGTGGCGCTCAAAACTACCGCTTGCAATAAACTCGGCAAGAACGTACTGTTCTAGCACGGGAACTGAGCAAGAAAACCCCTTTTGCTTATCCTTATATATATTAATAAGGGGTTCGGGAATTATCATATAACCTATTCTCATAGCGGGCGATAAACTCTTTGAAAAAGTGTTGATATACACTACCTTATTGCCGTCGCCCATACCGTATAGCGAACGAATAGGTTTTCCCGGTGGGAAAAACTCGCTTGAAAAATCATCTTCTACGATATAGCCGTTATCGATAATGCTTAAATACTCTTTGCGCTTTTTATAACTTGCCGTAACACCTGAGGGGAAACTTGAAAAAGGTGTAACGTGCAAAACGTCAAACTTATTTCCCTTTAATTCTTTGCTCTCTATCCCGTCGCTACCCATTTTGAGTTTAACAACGCTTACGCCTTGTTCATTATAAACCCTTTCAATCTGCTTATACGACGGGGCTTCTATCGCGTAAACTTTATCTTTGCCAAGAATTTTCACGGCAATCTCGTAAAGTTGCTCCGACCCCGAACCAATTATAATTCTATCGGGCGGGGCAACCATGCCCCTATACCTTAAAAGATAATCGCTTATTGCGTTTCTAAGCACGGCGCACCCTTCGGTTGGCGCTTTTATAAAAAGTTCAGACGGCTTTTCTTGAAGAACCTTCCTTATCGTTTTTATCCATAAAGAATATTCAAACTCATTATCTTCTCCATTTGTTTTCGGCTCTTCGAGTTTATTTATCGCCAACGGGGAACTCCCCTTCTTTTCAATCTTGTTAACGAAATATCCGCTACGCTCTCTCGTTTCAACGTAACCTTCCGATTCAAGCATAGAGTATGCCGTCATAACCGTAATTTCACTAAACCCGGTTATATCCGCCATAACTCTCTTTGACGGAAGTTTTTGCCCCGCCTTATATATTCCGCTTTCAATCTCGCTTTTAACGGTGTTGTATAGTGTCAAATACTTTTTCATCTGGTTATATAAAAAACTCCAAATTTGATTATTTTAATAATATCACAACTATTGTATAATGTAAACAAATTTATAAAAGGAATTTTTAATTATGGAAAATAGAAAAGTTTTAACTATTCAAGATATATCTTGTTTAGGTCAATGCTCGTTAACTGTTGCACTTCCTATCATTTCTGCTTGCGGAATTGAAACTTGCGTGCTTCCAAGCGCGGTACTATCAACTCACACCGCAGGTTTTTCAGGTTTTACTTTTAGAGATTTAACCGATGATATCCCCCCAATTTTTAACCATTGGAAAAAAGAGGGCGTTTCTTTTGATGCCGTTTATACCGGTTATTTAGGCAGTAAAACTCAAATTGAATATATGATAACTTACGCTAAAAACTCTTTAAGAGCGGGCGGTAAAATGATAGTAGACCCTGCTTTTGCAGATAACGGAAAACTCTACCCCGCGTTTGATAATAATTACGTTGAAGATATGAAGAGTTTAGTTGCCGTTTGTGATTACGTTGTTCCAAACCTTACCGAAGCTTGTTTCTTAACCGGCATTGAATATAAAACGGCATACGACGAAGAATATATTTCTAAAGTTGTGAAAGGTCTTTTGAGTTTAGGCGCAAAAGCGGTTATTTTAACGGGAATTTCTTACGAAAAAGGTTACACGGGCATTGAAGTTTACGAAAACGGAAAACGCTCTTATTATAAACACAAACTCTTGAAAAACAGTTGCCACGGAACGGGAGATATTTACGCATCTTGTTTCGTTGGAGCGCTCGTTAACGGCAAAACCGCTTATGAATCTGCAAAGATAGCGGCAGACTTTACCGTTATGAGCATTAAGCAAACGGCAAAACTTAAAAACCATTGGTACGGCGCTTCGTTCGAGCCTGTTCTTTACAAGTTGAAAGGGCTTATCAAAAACGCTTGACTTTTTTGCTTAAATTGTGTTACCATTATTAAAACTGATGATAAAGTGTAAGTAGATTGCGATTTTTTTGGCAAAGAGAGTTGTAGACGGTGAGATTACAATGCAAAATGCGTAATTGAATGGGCTTTTGAGGGCGAACGGAAAGGCAGTTTTGCTTAGTATGGGAGACGGGTTAACTATCCGTAATCAATAGTTAACGCAAAATTTTTGCGTAAAGTGGGCGCGTTTGCGCCAAGCCGGGTGGCACCACGGGTATATTATCCTGTCCCAGCAATTTTGCTGGGGCAGTTTTTATTTTTAGGAGAAGTAGCAAAATGATTAACAAAGAAATTCCTTACAAAATTTATCTTGAAGAATCGGAGATGCCTAAGTCTTGGATAAATTTGAGAGCGTTTATGAAAAACAAGCCCGCTCCCCTTCTTAATCCAAAAACTTTCGAGCCTATCACTTTAGATGAACTTTCTAACGTTTTCTGCACCGAACTTGCTAGACAAGAACTCGACGATACGAGCGAATATATTGAAATACCAAAGGAAGTTAGAGATTTTTATAAGATGTATCGCCCATCTCCACTCGTTAGGGCGTACTGCTTAGAAAAACTCTTAGATACTCCTGCTAAAATTTACTATAAGTTTGAAGGTAACAATACTTCGGGTTCTCACAAGTTAAACTCTGCAATTGCTCAAGCGTACTACGCCAAAGAACAAGGTCTTAAAGGCGTTACCACCGAAACGGGCGCAGGTCAATGGGGAACTGCTCTTTCTATGGCTTGCTCATACTTTGGGCTTGACTGCAAAGTGTTTATGGTAAAATGCTCTTACGAACAAAAACCCTTCCGTAGAGAAGTTATGAGAACTTACGGGGCAGACGTTACGCCTTCTCCGTCTATGACTACTGAAGTTGGTAGAAAAATAAACGAAGAATTCCCGGGGACGACAGGTTCTCTCGGTTGCGCTATTTCAGAGGCGGTTGAAACGGCATCGTCGCTTGACGGTTATCGTTATGCCTTAGGTAGCGTTCTTAACCAAGTTTTACTTCATCAATCGGTTATCGGTTTAGAAACTAAAACCGCACTTGATAAATACGATATTAAAGCAGATATCGTTATCGGTTGCGCGGGCGGTGGCTCTAACCTTGGCGGTCTTATCTCTCCGTTTATGGTTGAAAAGATTCAAGGCGAGAAAGATTATAGAATTATTGCGGTTGAACCCGCGTCTTGCCCGTCGCTCACTCGCGGTAAATACGCTTACGACTATTGCGATACGGGTAAAGTTTGCCCCCTTGCCAAAATGTACACCTTAGGTAGCGGATATATCCCCGCGGCAACTCACGCAGGCGGTTTGAGATATCACGGTATGACTTCAACTTTATCAGAACTTAAACACCAAGGCTTGATTGAGGCGACTACCGTAAAGCAAACTGAAGTTTTCGAGGCTGCTCAAAAGTTTGCAAGAATTGAGGGAATACTTCCCGCTCCAGAATCTGCTCACGCAATAAAAGTTGCGATAGACGAGGCTCTTAAATGCAAAGAAACGGGCGAAGAAAAGACTATCGTGTTTGGTTTAACGGGTACCGGTTACTTTGATATGATGAGTTATCAAAAGTTTAACGACGGCATTATGAAAGATTATATCCCTACCGACGAAGAACTTCAAGTTGCCCTTTCAAAACTCCCTAAAATTTAACAAAGAAAAAGCACTCGCTCTTTTGAGCGAGTGCTTTAATTTTAATAAATTAAAAGTAAAACAGGCTGTAATACTAAGGACTGTTCTTTCAAGGTTACTAAATCGCCTTTTTGAGTAAATTTAACCTTTACCCTTTCGCCCTTTTCGTTGAGTTTATAAATCTTTTTAACCTTTTTATCTACTACAAGTTCAATATTTTCAATGGGATCGGCGCACTCGTTGATAAAGGAAACGAAATAACCGCCGTCGTCCATATTAGCCGTTTTTAAGTAAACTTCCCCGTCGCCAGGATAATATACTTGCGCTTCGCCGTGCTCTTTCAAAATATCGATAAATTGGCGTTTTCTCGTTTCGTTAAGGAAAGAGAACGCTCCGCCGTGAATACTGCGTGGCGCAATGGGAGTACCTGCGAACACGTAAACCGTACCGCCGAGTTCGTTTTTGAACTTGGTTGAACCTGGGAATAAATATTCAGGCTCGCAACCTGTGGTTTGATTATAAACTTTGGTTATCGCTTCCACTTTGTCATCAGTTATAACGATTTCTTTTACGCTTTGTTGAATGCTCGTGTATTTGCCGGGCTCGTTGTAAACAACTTCAATTTTAGGCATTTTACCAGTCCACTCGCGAATATCAACGCCAAGATATTTACCGTAACCACGGTCGATTAAGATTTTTGCGCTTTCCCAGTCTAAAACAACGTTGCCAGCAAGAAGTTCCTTAACTTCTTCGTCTGGAAGAATTGAAGTGATTTTACCTGCAAAACAGTTAATACCAGTTACTTCCGTTGAGAAAGATAACGGCAAGCCCATTTGGTCAAGGAAAGTTGTGGTAAACCCGTCGTTATGCTCAACGTTTGTATAATTTGTGAGTTTGCGAGTGATAAAAGTGTTGAAACCACGCCACCTTAAAGTGGGATAAATCCTTGCAAGTTCTTCATATAAATCACGGTTTTTAGCAAGAACTTTTCTATACGCTTTTCCACTATCAGGCTCGTACGGTGAGCGAGTGAGCCATTGTTTAGCGCCGTTGCAACCTTCAAGCAAAGAGCAAATAAAGTGGGTGTGCAAACTTTGAGCGGAAGTTGAATATCTGTTGTGCGGGCAGGTATCGGTTTCCGCCATAATAACGTCAACCTTATCTTTAAGCCTTGTGGTATGGCGAGCCGCTCTAAAAGAAACGTAACTGAAATATCTTGTTCCGGAAGGGGTGTAATAACCGTTTGACAAACGATAGGTTATGGGGTTTTTACTTCCCGATAAAACTACCGCGCGCTCATAGTCAAGGCTAACTGAACTACCGCCACAGTATGAGCCTTGAATATAAGGATCAACTTCATCTATCGCCTTTCTTATAATTTGGGCGGTTGCTAAAAGAGAATCTTGGTTTGTTTGCTTCAAAATATCGTATAAACGATTGCCTTCTTCATCGCCCTTTTGAATTTTTTCCCAAAGTTCTTCACGGGTTAAGTTTAACCCTGCAATTTCGTTAAACTTCTTCATGTGAAGTGGGCAAGCGCAGGATTTACCCGGCCTTGTGACAAGCCTAAAGTCATCGTCGATCATAATGGCTTTGGGAGCGCAAAGGGCAATCTTTTTAATTGCGTTATAAATATATTCGTTAAACCTATCGTCTAAAGGGCAAGCAACGTTATCCGTTTTACCGTCAGTCAAATTAGTGTACGCTTGGATAGCGAAAGGCTTACCAAGAGTCCAACCGTGCCCAAGGGTTGCTTGAACTAAAACACCGCTTGGAACGCCTGCTTTATCTAAAATTGCTTTATACTTTTTGTAACTATTGCAAAGTTCTTCCGCTTTATCAACGAGGGGATCTCCCTCGGGAACAAGCGTCATATTAAACATAGGAAGCGAGCATACGCCAGTGTTATATTGCTCAATGATATCTTGGCAAATTTCTTCAACGTAAGCGTCGTTAAACTTCATTATCGAGTATAAAACAAGTTTTCTTTCCTTCATACTTTTATCTCCAAATTGAGTTATTATCTATATGATAGCATATTATAATAGGGAATTCAATGTAAAACCAATCAAAAAATATGTAAATTTTGTCAATATCCTAAGTTTAACGACGGCATTATGAAAGATTACGTCCCCACAGATGACGAACTTTAAGTTGCCCTTTCAAAACTCCCTAAAATTTAAGCATAAAAAAAGCACTCGCTCTTTTGAGCGAGTGCTTTAATTTTAACTTATGATAAAATTGGTTTTCCAAAAAGAACGGTCGTTACAAGGTCAACAGCCCACATAGCAACGTCTAAAACAATCCATAAAATACCTACGACTATGAAAAGCATATCATTATTGCTAACGCCTTTACAAATTCTGTAAATAGCCCAACCTAAATTAAGTACGGGTAAACAAAATAATAATTTGCCTAAAAGTGGAAGATCATCAAAAAATTTAATATATTCCTTCATAATTACTCTCCTTATATAAATATATCTACGAATATTTTATGTTATAACTTGTAATTTGTCAATAGCCAACCGACTATTATTTTACGTATAAAATAACGGGTTTTAATGGGAAGGCTTGTTTATCAATAATATACACGCCGTTTTCAACCTTGAACGAAAGTTCCTTTCTTTCACCGTTAGGCATAAGCATTTCAATTTTAGAAACTTCTCTATCAAAGCAAAGTTCAATATTTTCTATAATATCTGCACTAACGCCTGTAAACACAACCATCAACTCGCCTGACTTTAACTTACCTGCTTTAACGTAAACTTCAGCATCGCCGGGGTAATATACAGGAAGGCAATCTAAGCCTTTCATTATGCTAACAACTTGACTCTTTCTCGTTTGGTTAAGGAAGGCGTAACAGCCCGTATCGATAAAGTGCCCTACATTAGGCGTTCCTGCAAAGGTTACAATCGTTCCGCCTAAAGAGTTTTCAAACTTAGTTACACCCGGGAATAATAATTCCGTATTAACGTAGTCTGAATTAAACACGTTAGATAAAACTTCAACTTTATCACTAAGCGGAACAAGTTCTTTCGCCTTAGGTTGAACGCCCATGCTAATCTTACCGCCTACGATATATTCGCCTTTTATAGTTTTACCTTTCCACGCTCTAACGTCAACCCCGATATATTCTTGAAGCCCAAGTTTAATTAAAAGTTCGGCAACGTCTGAAGAAAGAATAACGTTTCCTGATAAAATTTCTTTAATCTCTTCAATAGGATAAGATTCAATGGTTTTACCTTCAAGGCAAACCACACCGCCTTTATCGCCTGAGAAATAATACGGAATACCCATCGCTTCAAAGAAGAAATGCCCCCAAGCGCTACTTTCGTTTGAAGTAGGCAAGTCCATATCTCTTGAAAGATATGTTCTTGCACCTTGCCACTCAATATCTTTAACGTCAAGGAAAAGTTGTTCGTAAAAACCACAGTTTTCAGAAAGAATTTTACGGTAGGCTTTACCACTTTCAGGTTCGTAAGGCCCACGAGTTATCCATTGTTTTGCGCCACCGCAACCTTCAAGTATTGAGTTTGTGAATTGATTATGAAGAGCAACTGCCGTTGTGCTATATCTATTTTGTGGGCAAGTATCAGTTTCGCCAAGTAAGATATCAATTTTATCCTTAAACTTATACGTTTGCCTTGCTGCACGGAGCGATGAATAAGTGAAATACCTGGTGCCCTCATGAGAATAACTACCGTTATTAATTCTTAAAATAGTTTTACCTTTACCTGCTAAAACTTTTGCAATATCAAGGTCGTATTGAGCGTTATAACCACCGCAACAGAAAGCGCAAGGAATATCAGGATTAACTTCATCAATACCCTTTCTCATAATCTTTGCAGTTTCAATAAGCGCTTCTTGTTGAGATTCAACAAACACTTTTAAGTATTTTTTTGAAGTTTCATCATCTTTACTAATAATTTCAGCAAGTTCTTCACGCGTTAAGTTTACGTTAAAGGTATCGTTTATAATCTTTATATGGTTTGGGCAACCGCAAGCAAAACCCGCTCTTTGTAAAAGGCGGAAGTCGTCATCAACCATCATAGCATCAGGATTACACTTTGCAATCGTTTTGAAAACGTTATAAATGTAATCTCTAAACCCTAAGTCAGTTGGGCAAACGGTATTTCTTGCAACGCCGTCTTTAAGCCCAATATATTGTTGGTATGGAAACATTTGACCAAGCGTCCAACCATGGCCGAGAGTTGCTTGAACTAAAACGCCGCTTGGAACGCCGAGTTTATCAAGTTTTTCTTTGAAAAGAAGGTATTTTTTACATAACGTTCCAACTTTATCAACGGGTGGGTTGCCTTCTGGAACAAGCGTCATTGAAAAAAGCGGGCAGAACGCTATGCCGTTTTCGTATTGATATTTAATATCCTCAACAACTTCGTCAATCTTATTGTCGGGAACGTCAAGCCTCATAATTGAGTAGATATGCAAGTTCTTGTTTTTCATAAAAATACTCCTTTGGTTGTTATTTTAATAATAACATATTAAAAGAATAATTTCAATGTAAAATCACTCAAAAAATATGTAAATTTTATCAAGTTAATTATAAACCCTACTAAGCGTTTGTTTGACATTTTTTTAGTTTTTGTTTATAATAAAACTATGAGTAACGATATGAATATTGTATGCCTTGATTTAGAAGGCGTGTTGGTTCCTGAAATATGGATAGCATTTGCAAAAGAAACTAATATCCCCGAACTTGAAATCACCACCCGTGAAGAGCCTGATTACGATAAACTTATGAAATATCGTATCAAGATTTTGAAAGAACACGGGCTTGGTCTTAATGAGATACAGCAAACCATCTCTAAAATCAAACCGCTTGACGGGGCTAAAGAGTTTTTAGATAAACTTAGAGATATTACTCAAGTTGTAATTTTGAGTGATACTTTTTATCAATTTGCAACACCACTTATGAAACAACTTGGAAATCCCACTATTATGTGCAACACCTTAGAAGTTGCAAGTAACGGTGAAATTACCGGGTTCAAAATGCGTTGCGCTCACTCTAAACTCTCTACCGTTAAGGCGCTTCAATCAGTTGGCTTTGAAACTATTTGCGCCGGCGATAGTTATAATGATTTAGAGATGATATTAAATAGTAAAAAGGGTTTCTTATTCCGCTCTACTGAAAAGATTAAAAAAGATTACCCTGAACTTTCGGCATTTGAAAGTTATGACGAACTCTTTAATGCAATCAAAGAAGTTTTATAATATAAACGCAAGGTTTACGCCTTGCGTTTTTTTATTTTTATAGTATAATATAACTATGGCAAACTATAAAGAGTTATCAAAAGAAATTGAAAATTTAATAATAAAAGATAAGGAAGAAAAAACTTTACCAAACCACTTTTTTAACAGCAATTTAGCCGTAAGAAGAAAGGATAACCCTCACGATTACGCTAACGCTTGGCGCTCGGCTTTTATTCGTGACGTTGACAAGATCCTAAATTGTCCCTTTTACAGTAGGTATGCTGACAAAACTCAAGTTTATTCCCTTCATAAAAACGACGATATAACTAAAAGAAGTTTACACGTTCAACTCGTTTCAAGAACGGCAAGAACGATTGGCAAAGCGCTCAATCTTAACCTTGAACTCATTGAGGCAATAGCACTCGGGCATGACATTGGGCATACTCCTTTCGGTCACACGGGCGAAAGTTTTTTAGATGAAATATATCGTGAAAAAACGGGCAGAAGATTTTTCCACAATATCCACTCGGTAAGAGTTTTAGATAAAATCTTCCCGCTAAATATCACCCTTCAAACGCTTGACGGAATTGCATCGCACAACGGCGAAATGGAACTTGAACGCTACGAGCCTTGCGCCCTTAACTCTTTTAACGAGTTTGATAGTATTATTGAAAGTTGCTATATAAACGGGGATAACGTTTTTAAGATGATTCCTTCAACCTTAGAAGGTTGCATCGTTAGAATTTCAGATATCATTGCATATTTAGGTAAAGATAGGCAAGACGCTACTAAAAGCACTCCCCTTAACCTAACCGCGTTCAAAGACTATGGAATAGGCGTATTAAATAGCGAGATTATCAATAATTTAATCGTAAACGTTATAGAAAACAGTTACAATAAACCGTATATCAAACTTGATAAATCTCATTTTGAAGCGTTAAAACAAGCAAAAAAAGATAATTACGATATAATTTATAACGATAAGGTTAATAAAGATAGCGACTCAATTATTAAACAAATGCTCTTTTATCTTTACGATAAACTTTATCTTGATATTAAATCGGGCAATAAGTCGTCGCCTATATTTAAGCATCACGTAGACTATATCAACAAGCCGTATTATAAGCGCGAAACTCCTTATTTAGAAGAAGAACCCAATCAAATAGTTGTTGACTATATAGCAAGTATGACGGACGATTATTTTATTGAACTTTTCGAGCATCTCTTCCCGTCGTCTAACTTAAAAGTTAAATATATAGGTTATTTTGAAAACTAACTTAAAAAAGCAAGGTAATTTGCCTTGCTTTTTGTCATATTTTGTAAAAACGTTCATATACTAACGGTATGAAAAAGTTTTTATCTTATTTGTTTTTAATTCTTTTACCTTTATCGGTTGGCGGACTATCTAGCCTTCTTACAATGAAGAATATGAATATTTATTCTGAAATCATAGCGCCACCACTATCGCCACCTGGGATACTATTTCCTATCGTTTGGACGGTTTTATATATCCTAATGGGCATAAGTTCAGCAATAATTTATAACTCTAACTCCCCAAAAAAAGACGACGCCCTTTTTATTTACGGCGCAAGTTTAATACTCAACTTTTTTTGGAGTATATTCTTTTTCAATTTGAGAAATTTCGTATTCTCTTTTATAATACTACTAGCGCTATTATTCCTTATAATTTTAACGGTTATAAAGTATTATAAAATAAATAAACTCGCATCTTTCTTGCAAATTCCTTACGTTTTATGGGTGGCTTTTGCAGGGTATCTAAACTTTTTTATTATTCTTCTTAATTAAAAAACGCTCGCTTTTAAGCGAGCGTTTAATTATGCTTTTTTACCGTTTAAGTATCCTCTATATTCATTTAAGAAACACTCTGCGGCACTTACGAATTTTGCGTGAACTTCATCGCCCTTGAAGGCAAAAGTTGCGCTCATATTAGCAAAGTATTTATCTATGATTTGAGTGAATATCATAAACTTTTTATCTTCTTCCCAAGCAAAAGAAGTTGCACAGTCGTACATAAACCCGTCGGTAGTCTTTACGTTGCCGTACTCGTTAGCGTAACCGAGTTCAGGGAATTTAGAAAATTCGTTGTGGTTAATGCCGAACGGAATAACTTTTCTGCCCTGCTTGTTAACGTAGATAAATTCGCCCTTATCCCCATTGAAATTGAAGGTAAATTCGGTAATTCCCATAGGATTTTCTTCGCAAACGTATTTAACGCCGTTAAGTTCTTTTTCAAACGGAACTTCAGTTGCGCCTTTCAAACTTACAAGTTCAAGTGAATCAATAAGTTCTGAAAGTTCTCTTCCGGCGTCTTTATCTTCAGGGAGAGCGTAATCTTTAATCTCGTCAACAAACATATCTTCAACGGTGGTAACGAGCATTTCGCGAACGCGAGCCTCATCGCCTTGATCGTCAGAGATGCAAACGAACATAAGGTCTTTATCGGGATACATAAAGGTAAGTTGGTTGCCCATGCCGATAAAGGCAAAGCCACCGCCCGAAATTCTCCAAATTTGATAGCCGTAACCTTGATAATACGAGCAGTAATGACCGCTACCCCTATTGTCAACAAGTTTACTCGTAGCCTCTTTAAGATATTGCTCGTTCATTAAACGTTCGCCGTTATACGTTCCGTAATTCATAACGAGTCTTCCAAAACTTGCCATATCTCTTAACGTGCAAATCATAGCGGAATCGCCCCAACTATCGCCGTTCGGGCATTTTAACACTTCCGCATTTTTGAAAGTTCCCATCTTATCAAAGAGTTTTTCTTTAAGATAACTAAGTAAAGTTTTACCCGCAACCTTTTCAACGAGCGCGCAAAGAACTTGCGAGCCGGCGCTATCGTATTCCCAAATAGTACCCGACGGGTGAGTTTTTCTCTGTTCGCTAAAATAAAGGTGAGTTCTATCAGGGTCATCAACCAAGAACCAATAAGTTGGCCAACCACCCGTTACCATAGTGAGCATTTCTCTCAAAGTTTGAGTTGCTATATACTTCGGCGCTTTGTCATCGATTTTTTCAGGGAAGTAATCGGCAACGATATCGTCAAGTGAAAGTTTACCTTCTTCAATCAAAAGCCCTATTGCAACCGCAACGAAACTTTTAGTTTGAGAATACATTCTATGATTGTAATTTTGATGAAACGGTTTATAATAACCTTCGGCAAAAATTTTATCTCCGCGCATAAACAAGAAACCGTGGGTGCAAGTTCCGCGTTTTAACAACTTGTTGATAAATTTAGTAACTACTTTTGAACTTATACCCGCTTGTTCGGGCGTGATTTTTTCAAACATAATAATCTCCTTAGATTTTACTTATTTTATTATATCAATTAAGTTTTCTAAAATCAACATAAACTAAATAATTTTATCTCGATTTTTCATTTAAGTATTGATTTACAATCGTTCAAATGTTATAATTTAATTAATCAAAGTTAAGGAGATACATTATGAGTTTTTTGAAAGGTAAAACCGCAATTATAACGGGCGGTGGTAAAGCAGAACCCCTTAAAGACGGTAGCGCCGGTTCTATCGGTTACGGCATCGCAATCGCATACGCAAAAGAAGGCGCAAATTTAGTTTTAACGGGTAGAAACGTTTCTAAACTTGAACTTGCAAAAGAAGAACTTGAAAGATTATACGGCATAAAAGTTTTAATCGTTCAAGCAGATATTAACGAAAATGAAAACGGCGAAGAGGTTGCTAAAAACGTAATTGAAAAAACAATCGCCGAATTTGGTAGGATTGACGTTTTGATAAATAACGCTCAAGCGTCGGCATCGGGCGTAACACTTGCAAATCACACGGTTGAACAATTTAACTTAGCAATTTATTCTGGGCTTTACTCAGCGTTCTTCTATATGAAGGCTTGCTATCCATATCTTAAGGAAACTAAAGGTACGGTTATCAACTTTGCATCGGGCGCAGGTTTATTTGGTAACTACGGTCAATCGGCTTACGCTGCCGCTAAAGAAGGTATCCGTGGTCTTTCAAGAGTAGCCGCAACCGAGTGGGGAGCAGACGGTATTAACGTTAACGTAGTTTGCCCGCTCGCGTGGACTTCTCAACTTGAAAAATGGCAACAATATAATCCCGAAGCGTTCAAAGCAAACGTAAAAATGCCACCAATGGGGCATTACGGAAATAGCGAACTTGAAATTGGTAGAGTTTGCGTTCAACTTGCATCGCCTGATTTTAAGTATATGTCTGGCGAAACCTTAACGTTAGAAGGCGGTATGGGGCTTAGACCTTAAAAATTAAAATATCTACGGAACTTCCGTAGATATTTTTTTATGCTTTATATTCGTAAAGTTTATATAGTTTTTTTGAAATTTTGCCTGCGTACAATCTCTTAAACCATACCCTTTCAAAACCCTTTAATTCGTTTATTAACGAATTTGGAGTGAGAGATAATTCCCTTTCAAACTTTATTTCCGCTTTTTCTAAAATATTAGCATTTTCAATACCAAAAACCTTTGAAACACCCACTTCTTTAACGGGGTTTTTTAGTTTTGACATTTTTACTGCAAACGGAGTGTAACAATCAACTAAAACGGATATGCTTTTATAATAGTTTTTTAAGTTGTTGAGAGTATTTATAAGGTCGGCGTTTTCAACGTACATACTAACGCCTTCTAAAACCACTATCGCGCTATCGCTTTTAGGCAACTTTTCAATAAAATCTCCACTTTTCAAATCGCCAACTATCATACGATAATTTTCATTTTCGGCATAGTGTTTTCTACGCTCCAAAATAACGCTTTCAAAATCAACGTCATACCAAAAAGTATTAGCGTTAACTCTTAACGCCCTACCGTCTAAACCACAACCCACACAAATTACCGTTGCGTTTGGCGTTTTTGCTAAACGTTCTTTTACCCAATCGTCAAAAACTCTTGCGCGCATACCTAAAAAATAAGCAAGCCACTTTGATTTTGACTTTCTTTTTAACTTAAACTCTACTTTAGCCCAAATTTCTTCGGCATTTTTATCGTTTAGTATTATTCCCTTTTTACTAACGAGCGATTTTCCGTAAAGGGGAATATACAAAGTTTTATTAACGCTATCCATCAACTTTTTTCACTTTTTATTAGATTTTTAATATTTTCTATACAGTTAAGATTAAATCTTCTAAACCCTTCAGGGTCTACAAAAGCAAACTTATCTCCGCCTTCTAAAAGTTTAACCTTTTCAGCGGTGTTACTTTGGTGCATATGATTGCCAAGGAAAATATCTATCTTTTGCTCGTTAAGTTTAAGCATTGAATTAACGTAATCATCCCTTAACGAATACGGGAGGTTATATTTATCTAAAAACTCCTTTGATAAAGTGTTAAGCCCTGCTCCGCCGTGAATACCCGCTCTTAAAACGGTTTTTCCGTCAGTTACGTCAAAAAAATACGAGGTAGAACCTTCAGTATGCCCACGGGTTTCAAACGCTAACATTTTAACGTTGCCAAACTCAAAAACGTCACCGTCGTCAAGCAAGACGTCAGGCTCGAAGGTTTCGCTAAAAGTCATGCCGAGTTCTTTTGCGTAAGAAAGATCCCTTTCTCCGTTAGCATAGTCTTTATCTTTCCTATTAATAACGGTTTTTGCTCCTGTCAGTTCAACAAGCGAGCGCGTTGCTCCAAAGTGGTCGATATGCCCGTGCGTATGAACGATATATTTTAAGTCGCTAAGTTTAAGCCCTAAAAGGTAAATATTATGAATTACTTGATGCAAAGAGTGTTGATATCCACTATCAACCATAATAAGCCCGTTTCCACTATCAATTATATGAGTAGAGGCATATTTAGTTCCTACAAAATATAAATTACCAAAAATCTTAAACGGCTTAACGTATCCTTCCCAAGGTTGTTGCATTTTATCTCTCCTTAACTTTTTAATAATTATACCACACTCAAAATTTTTTCTCAATAGAAAACCAAGGCAATTTTGCCTTGGTCTTTTTATTTGAACTTTTTATGCTCTATCGCAATTTATGATTGATTTTTAAGAGAACGCATCAAACACAAGTAAGACAAGGCAAAGCCCGTAGATAATACTTTTTTCGTATTTTCAAGTGGCTTTAACACAGTATTACGCCGTGTTTCATGCGTTCGATAATCAATCATGGGTTGTGATTGAGCTTTAATCTTAATGATGATGTTTGATAAAGCCTATTGCCTTTGCAATTTCCATAACGAGTATTGGGAAAAGTGAAAGACCTACGCCAACGAGATATAACCACCACTCAATATACATCATGCCAAACACCGCGTTTACGCCTGGGATAAAGATTACCACAGCGGTAAGTAACGTGCAGATGAGTAATGAAAGGTTCATAGTTCCGTTACTAAAGAAACCAACTTTGAAGAGCGAGTGAGAAGATCTCATATTAAGCGCTTGAACGAGTTGGCTAAGAGCAAGTATCATAAACGCCATCGTGCTACCCGCTTCGTGATTGAGAGCGCCACTAGGATCTTTCATTATAAACGCGCCGAGAACGTAACCAACGAGAGTCGTTATAGTTAATAACACGCCGTTTAATACGATTTTTGCGCCTAAACCCTTAGCGAATAAACTTTCGTTCTTGGGGTTTGGCTTTCTAAACATAATGTCACTTTCAACGGCTTCCATACCGAGAGCGATTGCAGGTAAAGAGTCGGTAACCAAGTTAATCCAAAGAAGTTGAATAGGAATAAACGGATTTCCAAGCCCTGCTATATAACCTAAAACGATAGTTGAAATAAATACTACTAATACTTCGGCAAGGTTAGTTGAAAGTAAGAAACCTACTACTTTTCTAATGTTTTCAAATATGCCTCTACCTTCTTTAACCGCTTCAACGATAGTTGCAAAGTTATCGTCGGTAAGAGTCATATCGGAAGCGCCCTTAGCAACGTCAGTTCCCGTGATACCCATAGCGCAACCAATGTCCGCCGCCTTTAATGCGGGAGCGTCGTTAACGCCGTCGCCTGTCATTGAAACAACTTCGCCCTTTTTCTGCCATGCTTTAACGATTCTAATTTTGTTTTCAGGAGAAACACGAGCGTAAACGGAAATATTTCTAACTTCTTGATCGAGTTGCTCGTCGCTCATTTCGTCAAGTTCAGCGCCCGTAATTGCCTTATCCCCTTCAACGAAAATGCCAAGTTCTTTAGCAATAGCCGTTGCGGTAATTATGTGGTCGCCCGTAATCATAACGGGTTTAATTCCCGCTTGACGGCAAGTTGCAACCGCAAGTTTACACTCTGGTCTTGGCGGGTCTATCATACCAACTAAACCGATAAAGGTAAGACCGTTTTCAAGTTCTTCAAACGTGGGAGTTTCGGGAACTTTGTCAAGTTCTTTATAGGCAATTGCTAAAACTCTAAGAGCGTTAGAACTCATTTCGTTGCACGCTTGTTTTGCCTTTTCAATATCGCCTTTAATAGTTCTACCCGCAATAACGTCAAACGCGCCTTTGATAATTGCAATAGGCTTACCGTCGATTACGTTAACGGTAGTCATAAGTTTACGGTCAGAGTCGAACGGAAGTTCGCCAACTCTCGGGCTATTCTTATTGAGTTCATCTTGTTCGCCACCCGCTTTATGCGCCGCTAAAACGATAGCCGTTTCGGTGGGATCGCCAAGGTGCTTTTCAACGCCACCGTCAAATACCACCTTACCATCTGAACAGAGTGAACCGTAGCAAAGCATTTTATAAGTTTCGCCTTCTGCGTTACCGTTAAAATCAATAATTTCTCCGCCGTCAACGTAAGTTTTAACGAGCGTCATTCTATTTTGAGTGAGCGTTCCCGTTTTATCTGAACAAATAACCGATGCGCTACCCAACGTTTCAACCGCAGGAAGTCTTCTAATAATAGCGTTTCTTTTAACCATACGTTGAACGCCGATAGATAAAACTATCGTAACAACTGCAGGTAAACCTTCTGGGATTGCCGAAACTGCTAAAGATATTGCCGACATAAATCCGTTGATAATGTTATCAAAACCAAACCCGTCGCGAATAAGTTGAATTAAGAACATTACACCGCAAATAGCAAGAACTAAAATACCGAGTATGCTACCGAGTTTAGCAAGTTTTTCTTGGAGCGGAGTTTTCGTTTCTTCTTCGTTTGCAAGAATCCCTGCAATTTTACCCATTTCGGTATCCATACCCGTTGCGGTAACAACTGCAAGAGCAGTACCGTAAGTGATAGAACAGCCGGAGAAAACCATATTAGTTCTATCGCCAATAGGTGCTTTTTCTTTAACTTCGGCGTCTGCAAACTTTTCAGACGGAACTGATTCACCCGTCAACGCAGATTCTTCACTCTTTAAGTTAACGCTTTTAATAAGCCTTGCGTCCGCCGGAACGAAATCGCCCGCTTCAAGTTTAATAATATCGCCTGGAACGAGTTCAGATGACATTATAATCTTTTCAACCCCACCGCGAATAACTCTCGCGTGCGGAGCGGACATATTTTTAAGAGCGTCAAGCGCTTTTTCCGCCTTGCTTTCTTGCACTACGCCCATAATGGCGTTAATTAAAACAATTGCTAAAATAAGGAAAGGCTCAATCATTTCAATTAAATCAAAATGATTATTTGCAATCGTATTATAAATTGCAATACCAAGAGAAACCGCCGCCGCAATCAATAAAATGATTATCATTGCATCTTTGAACTGTTCAAAGAAACGAGCGAGTAACGTCTTTTTCTTCTTTTCTTGAAGTTTGTTTTCCCCGTACTTTTCAGTACGTTCTTTAACTTGCTCTAACGTCAAGCCGTTAACGCTATCAGTCTGCAAATTTGCCAAAACTTTATCTTGGCTTTCGCTGTGAAATATCATTTTGCCTCCTATAAAAAAACAGATATAGCTATAAGCTATACCTGAATAATAATTTTAGTAAAACTTTCGTATAGCTTATTAAAAAAGATATACGTAAGTCTCGTAAATTAAAACAAGCCAGACTGAAATTCAGCCATGTATGTTGACTTGTTCCGCCAAAAAACGGATACTACTCCCCTACGGAATATGGTTATTATATCATACTTTTTGAAAATAATCAATAATTTTTTAATTTTTGAAAAATTTTTCTTCAATCGGGCTATCGTCACTTAAAAGTTCAACGTTTTTGCTATTTTTTCTTATCAACTTCATAACGTTTAATAAAATTTTAGCATCGCAAAATTCCGTTTTAGCATTTCCAATAAACCCGTCCACTATTCCGCCGTGATATCTAAACGCTGGCTCGTATTTATAAAATCTCGTTGAAACGTCGCCCAAGTCTTTTTCATCAAACTCGTAAAATAATTTCTCTTCGATTTTTCCGTTTTCGCGCTTAATTTTCATTTTGGTAGGCTCGCAATTAAACCTATTTATGCCTAAAATTTCTTCTACACAATGAATATAAGTGTTTTTGTTCTGAGTTACGCCAACGAGTAATATATAATCTATTTTAGAATACACACCGCCTTTATCCGTAGGCTTTGAAACTATCTCTTCCAAATCTAAAAACTCTTGAATTTTTTGTTCGTTACCGAATAAAATTACAGAGTGCGTTGGGTTAGCAGTTCTTTTCCCCCTTTTATCTTGAAGGGCTATTTTTGAAAACGTACCAACGCAAGTATCTTGGCTAGCCATATCTAAAACTATATCTTTAGAAGTATTGTGCCAAGTGTGAGTTGGAACTATCAAAACGCCACCCTCACTTGTAAAATACTCGATAAATATATCGAGCAAATATTGAGCGTCAATTTTCCCAACCGCCCTTAAAGATATATGAACGATAACGGCTTTATCCTTAGGCGCGCCCATACTTTTAAGTTGTTTGATAATCGTTTCCTTATTAAGCATTATTTTATCTCTATTTGAACAGATTTCATAGCGTTAAGCGCATTTTCGTGGCTTTCTATCGTAACGCCCGCGCAACAACTGCTATCAACTTTGATTTTTACTTCAGGAAAAACGGCTTTTAATATCATTGCGTTTGAAATAACGCAAATATCCGTGCAAAGCCCGCAAAGTTCAATTTCTTCAATCTCGTTAGAAAAACTTTTTATAACGTTAGGAAGTTCAACGCTACCAAAACTCGGTTTATCAACAATCGTTTTAGCATACGGTTTTAACTCGTTGCAAATTTCCCAACCAAAAGTATCTTTTACGCAATGCTCAACGGGTAAGTTTTTACCTTCTTGGGTTGAAAGATAATTTTCAAAATGCGTATCCCTAGTAAAAATCACTTGTCCATCGTAAGTTTTAACCTTGTTTATAACTTGCGGAACGATTTTTTCAGCAAGTTTACTGCCAAGACTTCCCGTAATAAAATCATTTTGCATATCAACTACTATTAAATACTTCATAACCTTTTCCCTTTTGATTATAAAATTATTTTTGCTTTTTTAGGCTTATTTTCATCGTAAATTACACTAACTTTACTATTCACGCTCGGCGGAACTTTGCTTGCGCCAACCCATTTTGATTTATAATAAGTTTTACCGTCAACTTGATATAAAACTTTTATAACATGCGGAAAAATCGCCCCGTCAAACGAGTGCATCCTAATAGGTTTAGTATTAATTTTTAACCACCATTGTTTTGTTACTTTTATAACTATTGCTTGCGTTTCTTTCATCATATTTTTATTCTAACACAAATTTTATAAATTTTCAACGTAAAAAAGCAAGGCTCTCGCCTTGCTTAATTATTTTATTTTCCTTTAAAACAACCTGCTTCAGGATCAATATTTTTTGTGCCATAATAATTACAAGAATTATAATTTGCACACATAGCGCATCTCAACGCTGCAGTCCTTCTTCTTTCAGCCTCTTCCCTTTCTTCTTCAAGTTCTCGCCTTTCTTCTTCAAGTTCTTCTTCAAGTTCTCGCCTTTCTTCTTCAAGTTCTTCTTCGTGCTTATTTTTATAATATGTAAGCAACGCTGAAACAAGATCCTCTCCTTTCACCCATGATTCAAGTTCTTCAATTACTTCATAAGGATCTGCACTCAAAGATCTAAAAAATTTCTCTCTTCGATAATCTTCATCCGTTTGATCCTCTTCCCTATCTAATTCATAGTCAGAGTAAAATAAATCAAAGCCATATTTCTTTCTAGATGGAATTTGATCGTCTGCTTCTTTCAATTTTTCAAGCAATTCATATTCAACATCAAATCTTTCATCTCTAATAGCCCAAAAAGTCTCATTTGCGTCAATATACTTTCTATATATCTCGTCTTCTATTTCTTTATATTTTTCGTATGCTATATTATATTCTTCTTTTATTTGTTTTTGATTCTTTTCAAATTCTTCCTTCTCTTTTTCATATTTAGCTTTTGCTATTTCAACTTTCTTTTTCCATTCTTCTTGTTGTTGTCTTATTTGCTCGTTTTGTTTCTTTTCCTTATAATACAAGTTTAATTTATTTTCATATTTATCTATACTATTTTTGTAATCGCTTCTAGCACCCACAAATAATAAAACACCAACTATTGCAATTAACCCTTGAAAGATCGGAATTTCTCCATTGTAGTTTACAAATCCTAAAATCGTAAGTATTACACCCACAATAGCAATCAAACCACCCACTATACCAAAGATTGGAAATGCAGGTTTATTGCCCGGATGATCATAGACATTTTTAATGTTATTTCCAGGATCAGCCCCGCAATTTTTCTTTAAATATTCTTCTATCGTTATAAATTCAGCAAATTCATCAAAATCATCATATTTACCTAAGTACTTATCTCTTGCCATTTGACATTCATCATTACGTTTTTCAAAAATTTCATTCATTTTAGATTCTAAATCTAAATATTTTTTCATTTTCTTCTTTACGCTCATCTCTTTCGCCATTTCTTTTCTCCTTCGTTTTTAAGTGGCTCTCACTATTTTACATTATTATACAAGAAGATTTCTTCTTAGTCAACCATATTGAGAAGATTTCTTCTATAATAAAATTATGAAGATAGGTGAAAAGATAAAAGAACTAAGGTTAGAAAAAAACCTTTCTCAAATGCAACTTGCAAAGCAAATTGGAACAAGTCAAAAGGCAATTGATTATTGGGAAAGGAGCGTTAACGAGCCAAAAGCAAGTTATATTATCGCTCTCGTTAGGTTTTTTGACGTTTCTTTTGATGAATTTTTTGAAAACATAGAATAATCCCGCCAACTTTGTTGGCGGGATTTGTTATTTTTTTATTATTTTTCGTTTTTGTAAATTTCTTTGAAATATTTGTATGTGTCCACTTTTAATTCACCGCAAGCGGCTTCGTCACAAGCGATAATGCCGTCTTTGTGAAGTTGTAACGCGCTAATAGTCCAAGCGTGATCAACGCCACCTTCAACGCAATGGCGGAGCGCTCTTGCTTTATTATGACCGCTAATTAAAAGTAAAACTTGTTTAGAATCACAAACCGTGCCAACGCCAACGGAGAGTGCAGTTTTGGGAACTTTGTTAGGATCGTTATCAAAGAAACGAGAGTTTACGATTAAAGTGTCTTCAGTTAACGCGCGAACACCCGTTCTTGAAGTTAAAGAAGTGAAAGGTTCGTTGAACGCAATATGACCGTCAACACCGCTACCGCCTAAGAATAAATCAATACCGCCGTAAGATGCGATTTTATCTTCATAGCGCTTGCACTCTGCTTCAAGGTCTTCAGCCATACCGTTTAAGATATTGATATTTTCAGCGGGAATATCAATGTGGTTGAAGAAATTATCGTGCATAAAGTACCAATAACTTTGGTCGTGTTCTCTTGGAAGACCAACGTATTCGTCCATATTGAAAGTTACAACGTTCTTAAAAGTAACTTTTCCTGCCTTGTTCATTTCGGCTAACTTTTTGTAAACTCCGAGCGGAGAAGAACCGGTTGGAAGACCTAAAACGAAAGGACGGTTTTCTTTATGACTGTTGATAGCGTTTGCAATATGCTCAGCAGCCCATTGGCTCATTGCATCATAATTATCTTTGATAATTAATTTCATATTTATTACTCCTTAATAGTGTGAAAATTTATTCGTATTTTGATTATACAACTTATTTAATCTTTTGTAAAGACATTTAGTCTTTTTTAACGTTAATTGATTTTCAAAATTCTACTCTTTTTCTCTTTGAGAATTTGCTCAGCGTTCGGGTGAATTTCAACCAAATACTTAAACGCCTTGATAAAATCATCAAAAAGTTCTGATTTTCTATTTATTTCGTAACTGAAAACCATATTGTCGTTTTTAGTGGGGTCATATTGTTCCACCGAATACCAAGCGGCAGTCAACAACGCGTCTTCAATGAACAATTCAAAACTATAACAAAGTTTAAGGTCGTCGCTATTTTTTAATTTTATCGGAACGACGTTTGCAAACGCTTTTTCCGCAATTTTTGGATCAAGACCCTTTATACTGCCGTCTTCATTATATTCGATATTTAACCAGTTTGCAATTTTAGGAAATTTTCTCGTTCCTTTACGCATCGCGCCAACGGTATAGTCGAGCAGGTAGTTAACAAGCCTTCTTGATTCCGCAGCTGGAAGTTTAATATTCCCAGCTTGCCACTCTTCCATTTTTTGCAATTTAATCAAGAATTGATAATATTTTTTAAGAGTTTCAAAGGAAACTTTATTTATATCCTTGCAGTTTTCAAGCAATTCAACAAACTTGCCGATAAAACTTATAAATTGATATGAAACGGAAATAACGTTATTATAAGTAAATTTATCCGCATCGCCATCTAACCAAGCAACAAACTCGTCTGGAATTTGGAAAATATCGTCTTCATCGGCATAGGCAAAGTAAAATTGCGTTTCGTTATCGTCAAAAAGTTTTTTGAATTTTGCATAATCGCCTTCATCAACGATATGATAATGGTCCGCAAACTGCGCTTGAGTCATATCGTTAAATTCTGAAAAGAAGGTGGCTATCTTATTGCGGAAACAAAATTCCTTTCTTATTAAACTTGTAACTTCTCGCCTACTCTTTACGTCCTTTATAATGAAAGATTTGATTTTTTCAAACATCGTTTGATATTCCGACTCTGCGCTTTCAGGGTAATAATAGAAATATTTTACGCCTTGCCTTTCAGGATCGTAATCTTTTTTCTTGTTAATTAAAACCTCGTTACCGCGCAAGTTTGAGGCAATTACCATGCAACAATAAGGGTTGCTATCAAATTCTAACATTTCATTAGATAAAACGTGCAATTCGCGTAAACTATCCGTATAAACTTCACGGCTTTGCTTAATGGTGTTAGATATTGATTCAACTGAACACTTTTGCTTTACGCAACGGTCCATTATGTTTAAGAATATTTGAGATTCGTTGTTCTTTATAAAACTTTGCTGTATGTTTTCAAGTATTGTTGCTATATATTGCGAGCGAATTTCGTTGCAAATTTCATTAAGTTCGTTTTCAGTAGTTTCTAATGATAATCTTCTAACGATAACCTCAGAAGTTATCCCACTTAATTTAACAACGTCTTCAGGAATATCTTTTTCACTCGTGTCGTTAATAAGTATTGGTATAATTTTTAATTTTGAATACTTTTCATTATACGCAGTATACGTTACTTCGGCAATCTCTCTTCTTACTTCTGCCGAAGCAAGCGAGTGCTTGGATATTAACATCAAAAAAACGCAACACTTTTTGAGCATTTTAGAAATAACTTCAGTATAAATATCCCCGCTTATATTTCTTTCTTTGCCGTTCTCGTCATACATACACCAATGATTTACGTTCATATCTTCTAAACGCTTAATCAATCTCAATGCAACTGATTTATCTTTACTTGAAAGCGAAGTAAAAATAAGCGTTCTTTGAATATTCATTTCATTTAACATATTAAATATATAAGAATTATCCATTATTTTCTCCTTAGATTATAAAAAACAAATTAGATTTGCAATTCCATAGTATATAATTATTGATGCTATAACGAAAAATAGAATTGGAATAGCAATTTCAAGTATTGCCTTGAATTTTACTTTGAAAAAATTGTAAATTTTGTCAAAAACGTTTTTAGAAATTATATAAATAAAATATAAAATTGCGAACGGCAATATGTAAATTATGTTATATAACACGAAAATCCCCGTCAAAAGCGGAAAAGAAAGTTGATAATTAACAAGCACCGCAAGGAACGCAAAGTACGGAACTGCCGAAGTTAGTTCAGAAACAGTAGACACAACGCCCACCGCAATAAGCGCAAGCGGAGTTACCGAACGAATTTTTGTTTTAATCTCTTTTTCCTGTGAGTCTAAGTCGCCATCTTTTTTCTTGTTGATAAAATGAGTGACTATACTTTTTATGGAAAAAGCAAGAATTACAACACCAAGCAAAATTTCCGCCGAATAAATAATTGCCCCAAAACGATCTAATATGTAATCTATTCTATTGTTAATTATGGTCATAACGCCGTAATAGACCAAATATCCAAATATCATATTAACGATACCCGTCGTTACTATAAAATACCAGATATGCCTTGGCTTTTTAACCATACCTTGCAAGATAAACTGTTGAGTAATCCCTATGGGATTAAGGCTATCAACTGAACTCAATGCAAGTAACGTAAGCAATAAGTTTTCCATACAATACCTTTATAATAGTAAAGTATTCTTATTATAGCACAATGTTTTTATATTTACAATAACTTTATAAAGTAAATTATCTTATTCCACACTAAAAAAGCAAGGCAAATTGCCTTGCTTTTTTTGTATGTGTGGGACTAAATCTCGTTTTTAGGGTATGTGTGTGAGACAAAAAGTATTTTTTATTCATTATTTCTTCTTTTACAATGACATATTAACCCAACTGTCAAAAAGACAAGTGCTAAAAACAATAGCGTTAAGCAAATGATAAGGTGTATATTTTGTTCAAGAGTAACGCCTATTTGCCAAGAAAACAAGTTTGCCTTAAGAATATTTATTTCGCCGATTTCTTTTTGAATTTCAGGATTTTTTACTTTTATAAAAAGCGGTGGTA
>SVHZ01000041.1 GCA_015055525.1 Clostridiales bacterium | reverse complement strand
GGCGAAGCAGGCATTTCAAATTTAATATCGAAAATTTTAGAAAAATATCCAAACGAACCTGAAGTCAATCCTGATTGGATTATTAGTCCGTATGCGCCAACGCCTACGATTATTGAGGCCGCGAAAACGCTTTATGAAAGCCATTCGGTAGAAGATATTACTAGACACGAAGCAGATAAGGTTTCTACGGATGCAACGATAGCATATATTCTTGACGTAATACAAAAGAGCAAAGAAAACAGAGAAAAAAGTATTTGCTTTGTAACAGGTGTTCCCGGCGCGGGCAAAACGCTTGTTGGCCTTGACGTTGCTGTAAGACAAACGTATCAAGGACAAGACAAGCCTATTGAGGACGAAGGCGCGGTCTATCTTTCGGGTAACGGGCCGTTGGTTGCAGTTTTGACGGAAGCGCTTGCGAAAGATAATTATCAAAAATGTCGAGAGAGAAGCGAAAACAAAAAACTTTCTGATTCTCGTAGAGAAGTAGGCAAGTTTATCCAAATTATCCACCGTTATCGTGATAATATGCTTGCAAAAATAAAGAATCCCGTCGAAAACGGCGTTTTAGAAATTGACCCTGAAAAGGCGGTAAGACTTGCAGAGTCTGGCTACGGCGAAGTGGAACACGTTGCGATTTTTGACGAGGCACAACGTTCATGGACTCATAAAAGACTTGCCGATTATCTTAAAAGAGGCGGAACGTATGGTAATAAATTAAAGGTTCCTAATTTCCCTATGTCTGAGGCTGCATTTTTGATTTGGTCGCTTGACCAACGTGAAGATTGGGCAACGATTATATGCCTTGTCGGCGGCGGTCAAGAAATTAACACTGGTGAGGCTGGTATTTCTGAGTGGATTAACGCGCTTAATGAAAAATTCCCGCATTGGAACGTTTACATTTCATCGAAGTTAACGGAAGCGGAATACGCTGAAGGAAAAGTCAACGAATTGCTTGAGAAGAACGATAAGGTTACATATTCTGATAATTTACACCTTGCGGTTTCTCTACGTTCTTATAGAGCAGAAAAACTCTCAGCGTTTGTTCACGCATTGCTTGCGATTGAGCCTACTGCGGCGGACTTATATAAAGAAATTAAGGACAAATATCCTATCGTGCTTACAAGGGATATGGGAAAGGCAAAAAGGTGGTTGCATGACAAGGTGAGAGGAACGGAACGCACAGGAGTTCTTATAACAAAGGAATCGGCAAGATTTAAGCCTTTAGGAATTCACGTATTGCCTTCAGGTGATGAAAATGCTGTTCATTGGTTCTTAGAAGATAAAATTGATACAAGAGCATCTAATTATCTTGAAGATGCCGCAACGGAAATTCAAGTTCAAGGGTTAGAACTTGATTATACGTGTTTACTTTGGGATGCCGATATGAGATATGAAAATGGCAAGTGGCATTTCTACAGATTTAACGGACAAACAAAATGGGTAGAGCAAACGCCAACAACTGAAAGCAAACAAGATTTAATGAAGTATATGTTAAATGCCTACCGTGTTTTATTGACACGCGCGAGAGCCGGTATGGTGATATGTGTGCCTGAGGGCAATGGAAATAAAACAGTTAGTGGTTTCTGGGAAGACAGCACACGTTTACCAGAATACTATAATGGCACGTATGAATATTTGAAGAGTTTAGGAATTGAAGAGATATAATTGGCAACAGTGTAGTTGTGCCGGTTATAAGAAGAATCGCAGAAAAAATAAAGGAAAGTTTCAATAAAAAGGAGAAAAATTATGGCAAATAAATTAATAGGAGCAGATTATCTTTTGGCGTTGTTATATTGTGATAATAAATCATCCATAAAAGGGTCTGTTAGGTTAACTAAAATGATGTATCTCTTTAATAAAGAGATAAAACCAATAATAGAAAAAAAGGGTGGAAAGTGTGAGAAATTGCCTGAATTTATTCCATATAATTTTGGACCTTTTTCTAAAGACTTATATGAGCAGATTGAGCTTTTCAAAGGTATTGAGTTTATAACCACGAAGGAAATTCTTTCAAAAGAAATTATGGTTGAAGAGGTTGACGATTGGGAGGAGAATCCTTATATTGGAGAATCGCTAAATGATGAAGAGCATTTAACATTTAATAAAAAATATGTTGAATATACTATTGCAAAAAGGGGAGAAAGTTATTACGAAAATGTAATCAAAAATGAACTAAATCAAGACATACTTGACTTGCTGGAACAATTCAAGAAAAAAATAGTAAAAATTTCTGTTAAAAATCTCCTGTATTATGTATATACAAAATATCCAGAAATGACAGTAAATTCTATTATAAAGAAGGATGTTTTGGGAAGTGATGAAGATGAAAACTAATGTCGCAGAAAAAGAAATTGTAAATTTCTTTTTAAGATACTATGAGAGTAATAAATTTTATTTTATTGAAGAGGTACCCGTTTTTGTTCAGTCAGTTGATGTCGTTAAAGTCTCAAAAAAATTTAGAACAATAACAGCAATTGAATTTAAGACAAATAAATGGGAAAAGGCTATACAACAAGTTTTGGCAGAAGCTTTAGTTTTTGATTATTTAGAAATATCGATTCTTCAACCTAAAAGAACAACTACGTGCCAAAGAATAGAAGAAAAATGTCAGCAGTATGGGATAGGCTTGTATTACGTTAACATTGAAGAAAATAAAGTAGTACATAGAATAAAACCAGTAAGGAATAAAGGTCTTTGGCCAACACAAAGGAAAGCCACTAAAAAGTATTTAGAGGAGCGAATAAAAAATGATGGAAAAAATTAAATTGCTAAGATACAATACAGGTAATGATAAAAAAGTTTTTTTACAATTTAAGGATGATTTTGATGCAGTTATTTTTAACGCATCTATAGTCGCGCATAGTAGAAATGCTATTGCAGATTTAGTTTCTGTGCATATGAATAAATATATCGTAGACCCTCAAACATATATTTTACAACATGATATAAGTGTTATTGCTAACAGTAAAGGAGTATTAAAAGAATCCGTTAGAAAGTATTTTGAACAATTGCCTTCATTCTTAATGGAATCTATTTCTTTTGGGAAAAATCAATTCAGTATTGATGAAATAGATGCTCATTTAACTGAGCTTGTCGAAAAAGTATATGATTTTCAAGTATCGTATATTAATCAAGTTATGAAGGATAAAGAATATAACAAATATTTAGAGTTTTTAGATATTAGTCCAAAACCTAAGTTAGTAATAGCACCATATTTCATGTTGAAGGCTCAATATGACAGTATTGAACGTCAAAAGTGGATAGAGCTTAATCGTAAGTCGTTAATGCAAATGATGGAAAGGTCTATTGATTTTTCTGTTGCAACGCAATTAGTGTTGGATGCAGAGGTCTTAAAAAATCTAGATGTTGATGAAATAGTGAGTGCTTATAATATTACGGGGTATGATTATATTTTTATTTGGATAAATGATTTTATTCCTATTAAGGCTAAGGAAGAATATCAAGAAACATTTGTATAACTTATAAGAAAATTAAATGCAATCGGGAAATGTCCTATTATGGCATATGGCGGTTACGATTCAATAATGCTTTGTCATGAAAATTCTCCAGTAAAATTATATGGGGTTGCTCAATCAGTTGGATATGGAGAAGCTAGACAAATTACTCCCGTTGGGGGAGGCTTGCCTGTTAATAAGTACTATTTTTATCCGTTACATCAAAGATTACTTTTTAGAGATGCTGCTGCAATTTTATACGCACAAGGATATTTTCAAAAAAATAAAAAAGTAGCCGCGGAGGAATATCATAAATATATTTGTGATTGTTCTCAATGTGTGGAAATTATAAAGAATGATATTAACAACTTTGGATTATATAATGAATCTATCCCTTTTGTAACAAGGAATAATATTAAAAGAAATAGACCTACGCCAGATGCTGCATTGAAAGCAGACATACATTTTATGAATTCCAAAGTTAAAGAGTGGGAGTCTTTAGGTGAAAAAGAATTTAAATTATTGGTCAATGAATATAGGGAAAGTTATATAAAATATCTAAAAGAAACTAAAGAACAGTCAACGTGGTGGAATTTGATATGTCAAGAAATAGAGTGATAGTTTTAGGTGCGGGATTTTCCGTTCCTGCAGGAATTCCAACACAACAAAGATTGTTAAATGAAATAATGGGAAATACTGAAACAAAGGGGTTTTTAGAAGAGGAACCGATTTTTAGTAAAAAATATTTACACTCGTTTATTAGGATAGGTATATTTTTGCTAGAAAATTATTCATCTAATAATATTGAAGATTTAAAGGGAAAATATCAATCTATACTTGATTTTGAGAAAAACGCAAAAGCGAAGATTGAGTATATAGAAGAAACAATGAGTTTTTTTGAGTCTAAATACCTTGTAAATTTAGAAGTTCCCAACGAAACAAAAGAGCTTTCTCTAGAAGGAATTGAAATTTATGATGAAATTATAAAAAAGTTATCTTTGGACAAGTCAAAATTAGAGGCTTTTACTGTTGATTATTTAACTAAATTAATGGACCTAAAAAGAATAATTTCAACAAAAATGGAAGAGGCAAAATTAGAGGTTGATTTAGAAGATGTTTTTACTAACTTTGATAAAAGCATAAAAACAAAGGCAAATTTAGGGTCTTATAATTATATACAAATTGAGCAATTGAGAAATGATTTGCTTAAAATCTTTATATTTCATTTTGCTAGTGCATTGAAAGGGTTGGATTGTAGCAAATATCAAAGCTTTATTAAAAGCATAAAGGGGAAAGAAAATATTAGCGTTATATCTTTAAATTGGGACTTGGTTTTAGAGCAGTTATTTAAAGCGAATGGCATTAATTACGAGTCTTGTTTAGCAAAGAGTTATTGGTGTAGCGATTCAAATAAAAGTTCTAATCGTGGGAGTAAAAATGTTTGTTTATACAAATTGCACGGATCAATAAATTGGCTAAAATGCCATAATTGTGGAAAAATCAACATTATAAAAAGGACAAATTTACAGGAAACCAGTCTATTTGATGATTCAAAAGACGATAAATGCTTGGCGTGTAAACAAATAGATGAAAAAAGTGAAACATTGTTGCAAGCGGAAATAATTACTCCCACAATGATTAAAGCGTTGGAAAACCAACTATACCAAAATATATGGGCGGGCGCCGCGAGAGCGATTTCTAATGCCGATGAAATTATTTTTATTGGATATTCATTGCCTAGTGCGGATTTTGATTTTAGGTACTTATTAAAGAATAATATTTCTAAAAACTGCAAAATCAAAGTAATTTTAGCACCTAACGATAAACCTAAAAAGGCAAATCAATATATCAATCCAGAAGTTCGCTATAAAAAACTTTTTTTCAATATTGTTAACAATATTACTTTCGAATACAAGGGGGTAGAGAAAGCTAAATTTGATGTTTAGTTATGTCGATTTGCGATGGGAGTGAAATTGTAAAAATGTGTTTTATAATTCCAAATTTATGACCAATTAATAACCAAAAGTAGGGAGACTACATTGGAGATTCTTTTTGGTGCGATTCTCGACGAGAGTAGCGAAATTTTTGGGATTGCAATTTTGGGTTTTGGAATAGAAATTGAATTATTTTCATCAGAAAAGTTAGAAAACGCTACAAATTTTTCGTAACGATACGAATTTTATGAAACAATTTATTTGATAAAACGAATAATATATTCGCAAACTCAAATAAAAAATTAAGCGTTGATTTTATGGCTTACCTCCTAAGGGGCGAGGGAGGGCTGAGTCTCGTTGGGAGTGTTTGTTGAACAATTGATTTCCCATTTAAGAGTTTATGAAGCGGTAGTTTTAACGAGAGGATTTGCTGAGCGATAGTTTTTACGAGAAGGGTTGTTAAAAACGTTCTTGGGCGTTACGTGTAAGATAAACGTTACGTGTAAGATAAAAGGGAATTTTCAAAAATGAAATATTTTGTTTCAAGCGATATTCACGGATTTTATAGCGAGTGGATAAAGGCTTTAGAAGAAAAACAATTCAATATTGAAGATCCTGAGCATAAACTTATAGTGCTCGGAGATTTGTTCGATCGAGGGAGCGAGGCAAAGGCGTTGCAGACTTTCGTTATGGACTTAATCGAAAGAGATAAAATAATTTTAATAAAAGGAAATCACGAAGATTTACTTGTGAGTATGCTAAATTCTTGGCATAGGGAAAGTTATTTAGAAGTGCATCACAATTCTAACGGAACGGTTGATACCGTTTTGCAATTAACTGATAGTAAATTAACTGATTTATATAACTATCCAAGCGAAGTCTATTATAAAATGAAAGAAACGCCCTTTATTAAAAAGATATTACCTGCGATGGTTGATTATTTTGAAACGGAAAGCCACGTTTTCGTTCACGGTTGGATACCGTGTTATACGCTTGGAGAAAGAAGGCGAGTAGAGAAATTTTTCTATAATGAAAAATGGCGCGAGGCTTCTAGCGACGAGTGGAAATTAGCACGTTGGTATAACGGCATGGACGCCTACCGCGACGGCGTGATAGAAAAAAATAAAACAATCGTGTGTGGGCATTGGCGCACTTCCTACGGGCATAGTAAATATGAAAGAAAGTGTAGCGAATTTGGTTACGATGCCGACTTTTCTCCATATTTCGATAATGGAATAATTGCTCTTGACGCTTGCACCGCGCACAGCAAAAAAATAAACTGCATCGTAATAGAAAAATAATAGCGATGAATCTTGTATATCACTTGACAAAACACAATTTATTTTATATAATAAACGTAATCTTTAATTCGATACAGAGATATCGGCAAGAGCACGTGAATAATAGTTAAAAATCTCTTTGTTAACAAAGGGGTGTTTTATAAAAATTTCAGCCTTGCTATATCTAGCAAGGCTTTTTTTGGAGTTAAAATGAGTAAAGTAACTATGATTATGGATGAAACGGCGATCGCAAGAGCGCTTGCCCGCATAACTCACGAACTTATTGAAAGGAATAAGGGCGTTTCTAACGTGTGTTTGCTCGGCGTTAAGACGCGTGGTGTTCCGCTTGCTCAAAAACTTCACGAAAACATATTGAAGTTTGAAGGAGTTGACGTTCCGCTTGGATATTTAGACATAACTCTTCATCGTGACGATCTTTCTGAAAAAGAAAAAACGGTATCCGCTGGCGATTGCAAATTCCCTTGTGATATTCGAGATAAAACTGTAATCATCGTTGACGACGTTATGTTTACAGGAAGAACTGCTCGCGCGGCGATAGAGGCGACTTTTTCTTACGCTCGCCCCAAAGAACTTCAACTTGCGGTTTTAATAGATAGAGGGCATAGGGAACTTCCTATTCGCCCAGACTACGTTGGTAAAAACGTTCCTACTTCAAAGAGTGAATCAATTGCCGTATGCGTTGGCGATATAGACGGGGAAACGGCAGTTTATATAAAAGAGTGATTATGAAAAGCAGTTATTTTTACAAAGAACAATTAAGCGTTATTGAAACTTTCTTAAAAGAGAGCGGAAACGCAGAATATCTAAACGACAATTACGCCCTTCTTCCTTCTTTTTGTGACGTTCACGTTCATTTAAGAGAGCCTGGGTTTTCTTACAAAGAAACTATAAAAACGGGAACGTTAGCATCTGCTCGCGGTGGTTTTACGGCAGTTTGTTCAATGCCTAACTTAAACCCCGTTCCAGATAGCCTCGAAAATCTAAAAGTTCAGCAAGACATTATAGATAAAGATGCTGTAATAGACGTTTTTCCTTACGCGTCTATAACGATAGGCGAAAAGGGTGAAGAACTTGTGGATATTCCCGCTCTTTCTAAAAAGGTGCTTGCGTTTTCGGACGATGGGCGTGGAGTTCAGTCTGACGAGATGATGGAAAGGGCAATGCTCCTTGCCAAAGAGAACGACAAGATGATAGTTGCGCATTGTGAAGTTAATTCTTTGCTAAGCGGTGGATATATTCATCTTGGCGAATATGCAAGAACTCACGGTCATCAAGGAATATGTTCTGAAAGCGAGTATTTGCAAATTGAAAGAGATTTGGCGCTCGCTAAAAAAATAGGCGTTAAATATCACGTTTGTCACATTTCAACAAAAGAGAGCGTTGAAGTTATTAGAAAGGCAAAGAAAGAAGGTGTAGACGTTACTTGTGAAACGGGCCCGCATTACTTGATACTTGACGACAGTAATCTTCAAGAAGACGGCAAGTTCAAAATGAATCCGCCTATTCGCTCTAAGGAAGATAAAGAGGCGTTAATCGAGGGAATAGTTGACGGAACTATCGATATGATAGCGACCGATCACGCTCCGCACAGCGTTGATGAAAAATCTAAAGGCTTAAAAGGTAGTGCATTTGGCGTTGTTGGAATAGAAACTTCTTTTTCAGCGAGTTACACCCACCTTGTAAAAACGGGGATTATAGATTTAGAAAAACTCGTTGAACTATTATCAATCAATCCAAGAAAACGCTTTGGTATTGAGCAAAACGGCTTTACTATTTTTGATTTAGAACAAGAATTTACCGTAAACCCCGAAGAGTTTTTATCGATGGGCAAGGCAACGCCGTTTGAAGGCATGAAATTCTATGGAAAATGTTTACTTACCGCGCATAACGGCAAGGTAGTTTATAAAGTATAAAGGAGAAAAGTTATGGCAAAGAGAAAGGACTTAAAAAAGATACTTATTATAGGTTCTGGCCCAATCATTATTGGACAAGCGGCGGAATTTGACTATGCTGGAACGCAAGCGTGCCTTGCGCTTCGTGAAGAAGGTTACGAAGTAGTTCTTGTAAACTCAAACCCCGCAACTATTATGACTGACACGACTATTGCAGATAAGGTTTATATGGAACCTTTAACGCTTGAATACGTTGCAAGAATACTCCGCTACGAAAGACCAGACGCTATCGTTCCCGGTATTGGCGGTCAAACGGGGCTTAACCTTGCTATGCAACTTGAAAAGAAAGGAATACTCAAAGAGTGTGGCGTTGAACTTTTAGGAACTTCTTCTGAAAGTATTGAAAGAGCGGAAGATAGAGAAATGTTCAAAGAACTTTGTAAGTCAATCGGCGAGCCTACTATTCCATCTGAAATAACTTATTCAATTGAAGAGGCAAAAGAGGCGGCTATTAAAATAGGTTATCCCGTAGTTTTAAGACCTGCTTTCACGCTCGGCGGAACGGGTGGCGGTTTTGCAAACAATGAAGAAGAACTTATTGAAATTGGTCTTAACGCCTTCAAACTTTCTCCCGTTCATCAAGTTTTAATTGAAAAGAGCGTAAAGGGTTATAAAGAAATTGAGTTTGAAGTTATGCGTGACGCGACTGATCACGCAATCACCATTTGCGGTATGGAAAATATCGACCCCGTTGGCGTTCACACGGGCGACTCTTGCGTAGTTGCGCCTATTATGACTCTTTCTAAAGAAGACGAAAAGATGCTCAACGATTCGGCAATCAAACTTATCAAGGCGCTTAAAATAGAAGGTGGCTGTAACGTTCAATTTGCGCTCAATCCTAAAACTTCGGAATACTATCTTATTGAAGTTAACCCAAGAGTTTCGCGTTCGTCTGCCCTTGCGTCTAAAGCATCGGGTTATCCAATTGCAAGAGTAACTGCAAAAATTGCAGTTGGTATGACGCTTGAAGAAATAAAGATAGCAAACACTAACGCGTCTTTCGAGCCAAGACTTGATTACGTTATAGCAAAACTCCCACGTTTCCCATTTGATAAATTTGCTTCCGCTAGCAATAAACTTGGAACTCAAATGAAAGCGACGGGCGAAATTATGGGCATAGGTTCAAACCTTGAAGAAGCCCTTTTGAAAGGCGTTCGTTCACTTGAAATCGGCGCTAACCACATTTATCACTCTAAGTTTGATAATATGAGCGTTGAAGAACTTCTCGATTACATTAAGGAGTTCCGTTCAGACAATATTTTTGCTATTGCCGAACTTATCTATCACGGTGTTTCGATTGAAAAAATTCACGAAATAACTATGATTACCCCTTACTTCTTGCAAGCGTTCAAAAACATTATCGATATGGAAGAAACTCTTCGCGTTAATAAGGACGTTAAGACTCTTACCGAAGCAAAGAAGATGGGATTTAGCGATAAATACATCGCTCGCCTTTGGAAATGCAAGGAACTCGACGTTTACAATATGAGAAAAGAAAACAATCTTTTCCCAGCATTTAAGATGGTTGACACTTGTCATACTAACGCATATATTCCTTATTTTTACTCTTCTTACACGGGCGAAAACGCATCTCGCTTAACTGATAAGAAAAAGATTATAGTTTTAGGCGCAGGTCCTATCCGTATAGGTCAAGGCGTTGAATTTGACTATTCAACCGTTCACGCCGTTATGACTATTAAAAATGCAGGTTACGAGGCAATTATCATTAACAATAACCCTGAAACCGTTTCTACCGATTATACTACGGCTGATAAACTCTACTTCGAGCCTTTAACTCCGGAAGACGTTATGAACATCGTTGAGTTTGAAAAGCCCGAAGGCGTTGTAGCGTCGCTCGGCGGTCAAACTGCAATCAACCTTGCCGGGCCTTTATTTGATAGGGGGGTTAAAATTATCGGTACTGACTGTGCCGCTATCGACCGCGCGGAAGATAGAAACGCGTTTGAAAACCTTCTTAACGAACTTAATATTCCAAGGGCAAAAGGCAAAGCGGTTACCAAGATTGAAGACGGTATAAAGGCGGCGGCTGAAATAGGCTATCCCGTTCTCGTTAGACCTTCTTTCGTTTTAGGTGGTAGAGCAATGCAAATAGTTGCCGATGAAAAGCAACTTTATCATTATCTTAGAACTGCCGTTGAAATCGATGAAGATAAACCCGTTTTAGTAGATAAATATATTCAAGGCAGAGAAGTTGAAATCGACGCTATTTGCGACGGTGTTGACGTATTCGTTCCAGGTATTATGGAACTCGTTGAAAGAACGGGCGTTCACAGCGGTGATAGTATTAGCGTTTACCCAACTTTCAGTATCTCTGATAAAGTTAAGGGCGTTATTTTGCAATATGCAAAGCAACTCGGCTTAGGTATTGGAATTAAGGGTTTATACAATATTCAATTTATCGTTGACAAAGACGATAACGTGTTTATTATCGAAGTTAACCCACGTTCTTCAAGAACCGTACCGTTCCTTTCAAAAGCAACGGGATATAGTTTAGCAGATATTGCAACCGAAGTTATTATGGGTAAGACCTTAAAAGAACAAGGCATCTTCAAATTATACCCCGATGAAAAGAAACGTTGGTACGTTAAAGTTCCCGTGTTCTCTTTCAATAAACTTAGGGGCTTAGACGCATACCTTTCACCAGAAATGAAGTCAACTGGCGAAGCAATCGGTTACGACGATAAATTCTATAGAGCGTTATACAAGGCGTTGCAAGCGTCTGGCATGAGCGTTCAAAACTACGGAACGATTTTAGTTACCGTTGCCGATAAAGATAAAGAAGAGGCGTTACCGCTCGTTAGAAGATTTTATAATCTTGGTTTTAACATTATGGCAACCAAGGGTACTGCAAAATTCCTTAAAGAGAACGGAATTAAAACTCGCGCCGTTTCTAAACTTTCAGACGGTTCTGATGAAAT
>SVHZ01000040.1 GCA_015055525.1 Clostridiales bacterium | reverse complement strand
CCCATAATTAATTCTCCTAATAATTTTATAAATTTTTATTATATAAATCAAATTTTTCTATATATTTTAACGCGTTTTGAGCGTTTGGCTCAACGATTCTACCGGTAAATTCAAAAGTTGTAAAATCTCCGCTCTCGCCTTTTTTAGCAACTGAGAACGCACCGAAACAACAGCCGTCCGCTTGCTCTGAAAGATATAATCTTTCACCTAAAACGTCAGAGAGTATTCCCATCCAAACGTCACTTCTCGTAGCGCCACCGGTAACTATTATATTGCCTATTTCAAATCCGCTACGCTTGTAAATGTTGATAATCTGTTTTATCTCAAACGCAACGCCTTCCATTGTCGCTTTGAAAATATCGCCTTTCTCGTGCTTAAAATTAGCGTTCTTTATAGAAAAACTATGCACGTTTTGACCGCGATAACCACCGTTTCCCGAAACGAAGGGATAAACGAGCAAATTTTCATCGATTTGCTTTTCACCTGCAAGTTCGTCCATTTCTTTATAAGAAATACCGAACAAGTTCTTTTCCCAACTATAAACCGTTCCAGAACTTATCGCCGAGTTAAAATAACCGTAATCGCCGGCGGGGTGCTTGCGGTAAGCAAAATTGCCTTTTATTCTTTCATCGTTTCTTGCAAATACAACCCACGTAGTTCCCGTTGAAATTATAACGTCTTTTTGAGAAAAGTAATTAGCGCCAAGGCTTGCCGCAAATTGATCGTGAAGACCAACGTAAAGAGAAACTTTACCCTTTAATCCCGTTTTTACTTTGAAATCTTCACTAGCGTTGCCTATAAATTCGCCCGCTTGAACTATTTTAGGGAAATTTTCTTCTTTTAAGCAAGCGAGTTCTATCATCTTTTCGCTATAAGCGTTAGTGTCTGGATCGTAAACGCCCATCATAGCGGCGCTAGTATAGTCGATAACGAATTTTTTAGTTAAACGCGCGTAGATGTAATCTGAAGTTGAAAGAACGTATTTTGCTTTCTTATAAATTTCAGGCGCATTGTTTCTAAACCAAAGGTATTTTGCAACCATTGAACTTGCGCCAAACTTATCACCCGTGAGAGTAGTTGCCACTTTATTAAGTTGTTCAGCCTCTTTAACTCCCCTCTTGTCCATCCAAGTTATTGCGTTAGTTAAGGGAATAACGTTGCCACCACTATCAACGTCAACAAACAAGAAACTACCGCCTTGCGCAGAAAAGGAAACACCTTCCACTTCCCCGTCAAAGCCATCTATCGCTTGCTTAGTTGATTCTACTACCGCATCATACCAGTCCTCTGCGTTTTGTTCAAAGAAACCGTCTTTAGGGGTTATTAAATCGTAACCTTTGTAGCCTTTTCCTAAAACTTTACCGCTACTATCGAAAAGTATCGTCTTAGTTCCCGTAGTACCAAGGTCGATGCCAAGATAAAATTTCATAAAACTCCATTAAAACTTAATGTTATATAAATTTACTGCGTTGTTGCACATTATATCTTCAACGTCTTGTTTAGAAAGAGTTAACTTTTCAGCAGTCTTCTTAAATCCACGGATAATTTCGTAGGTAAAGTTAGAAATGCACTCTTCATCACTCTCTCTCATATGCTCAGCATTAGTTACGTCACCGTATAAACCACGGGGAACGACGTTGATATAATAACCGTCTTCAGAAATACGATACATTCTCATTTTAGCAATCGGCATATCGGTACCGAACAATACTCTCTTAGTACCAACCGCTTCAATACATTTTTCCGTTGCCTCAGGAAGAGTGTTTGCGCAGAAGTCAAACATCATATTTTCAGTATGCTTTAACGTATCGAAAGCATCGCCAATATCTTCGGGAGCGTACGCTCTACCAATATGAGCAACGATAAGTTTAACGTTAGGATATTTTTGCTCGATATCCATAAGCGTTCTAATATTGTTTTTATCTTTAAGTCTATCTGGGCGAGAAATGTGAAGAACTACTTTCCATCCGTATTTATCCGCAACTTTTAAGTGCTCTTCAGATAAAAACTCGTAAATTTCAGCATTTGCGCCAACAACGCCCGCCTTGCAGTTGTTAAGGTAAGGTTTCAAGCCTTGAAAACCACCCCTTATAACTTCTTCTTCTAAAAATTCCGCAGTCATATCGTAGTGAGAAAGATATAACGCAGGATAATTATATTCCTTTGATTTTTTAGAGATATAATCGTTAGAAACGTCTAAATGAGCAGACGGACTACCGAATATTACCGGAACTACTTTTTGATTTGGAAGAAGATCTTTATAAGTTTGAATTAAATCTTCCATAGAACAGTCTTCCGCAACTCTACTCGGCCAGTACACAGGACCGCTTTTTACCTTCTTAAATTCTTTGAGATAAACGTGAGTGTGCGTGTCCACAATATTTTTTGGCAAGAACTCGTTAAGTTCTTCTTGATAAACCTTTTTATCAAATTCAGTAAGCTTAAAACCGAACATAATTTACTCCTTAATTAAATGTATTTAATTGATTTTATCATAGATAAATTATCTTTGTCAATAAATTTAATATATTTTTTGAGCGTTTCAATCATTTTTAGCAATTTTAACGTTGATTCCAGCGCTGTAAAGGTCTTTTAATTTGGCTTGCGAAAGCCTGTTATCGGTAATTACCGCCGTAACGTTTTCCCCATTTGAAAAGGAAACCAACGCACTGCTACCAAACTTATGAAAGTCCGTTAAAATTATGACGGCATCCGACGATGAAATTGCCGTTTCGCATATCTTTGCACTCTCAAACTCGGTGGTCGTAAAACCAAACTCGCGAGTATATCCGTCAGTTCCTAAAAAACACTTGTCAAAATGACAGTCCTTTATACTCTTTTCCGTCATATAACCGCAAAAGTCCTTGCGGTTGGGTCTATAAGTTCCACCGATGAGATTAACCGTTGCAAGATCGTTTAGCACGTTTATTATCATATATGAATTTGTGAACACCTTAATATCTTTTAAGATATTCTGCCTCAAAGCATCTGCAAGCGCCATACTGAATAAGCACACGGTAGTTCCTGAATCTAAAAACAAAACGTCGCCGTCTTTTACAAACGAAACGGCGTGATTTGCAATAGCCTTTTTCTCTTTAACGTAAAGTTCCTTAGAAACGTCGTAACGATAAAACTCAAGCGAACTGTCAGGAAGAGAAATCTTACCGTGAGAGCGTATTCCCATGCCCTTTTCTTCCATTCGAGAAAACAATCTTCTCGCAGTAGCCTCCGATATTGAAAGAATTTCCATCGCTTGCTTAACGGTTACCGTTCCATTTAGTTGAAGTTCTTTAAGTATTACGTTTTCTTCCGCCAAAGTCTTTTTCATAAAAGTTTCCTTAAACTGTTTTTGATAATTGTAATACAAAACGCTCAAAATGTCAAGCAAAACGCTCAATTTTATTAAAAAAGGAAAAATTCGTTGACATTATTAAATAATAAATGTATCATTTATTTATCAAATAAATAAAAAGGAAACATTATGAGAAAGATTAGAACACCATTTTTTGAAATAGGCACTAAAAACTACATTTACGGTGATGACGTTTTAGCCCTTGCTAAAAGAGCAGACGAACTTGCTGAAAAATATGATATTGACGTATTGTTCACAACTCCTTATTGCGATATTAGAAGAGTTGCGGAAAATACTAAGAATTTAATTATTATCGCTCCTTATATGGACACTATTTATCCAGGTCGCGGTATGGCTTGCGTTCTTCCTGAAAGTTTGAAGGCGGCAGGCGCTCACGGCGTTGTTGTTAACCATTGTGAAAAACCTATGAGTTTACCTCAAATTAAAGACACTATTAAAAGGGCTAGAGAACTTGACTTTATCGTATTTGCTTGCGCGGATACTACTGCCGAGGCTCAAGCGCTCGCTCACTTAAAACCCGATATCATTAACCCAGAACCATCTGAACTTATCGGCGGTGGCGATGGTAAAGTAAGCGATATGAGTTTCGTTAAAGACACTATTGACGCTATCAAGGCAATAGATAGCGATATTTACGTTGAACAAGCGGCTGGTATTACAAACGGTAAGCAAGTTTACGATTTCATTATGGCTGGTAGCGAAGGCGCAGGCGCAGCGTCTGGCATTTGCAACGCAAAAGACCCGTTTGCAGTTATGGAAGAAATGATTAAAGCAACTCGCCAAGCGGCAGACGATTTGAAAAGGAGATAATTTATAATGTTATACAAGAATAAAATTTCAGTTGAATCTAATCACAAGGAAGTAACTTTCCACAACGTAACCGCAGAAGTTAAAGAAACGGTTAAAAAATCAGGCATTAAAAACGGTATCGTAGTAGTTTATTCACACCACACTACTTGTTCAGTTATTACTCAAGAGTGCGCGTTCGATATGTCAATGACGGGAAGAGAAACTTTACAACAAGATTTAGTTGACTCAATGGAAAAGATTTGCCCGAGTTACACAAGAGAAGGCATTTATCTTCACCCGGGTCCTAAAGCCCTTAAATTTGCTGAAGAACACGGCGAAGATGCAAGGGGTTGCCACAATACCGAAGCGCACCTTATCTCGTCCATCATCGGTAGAAACGTAACCGCAGTTATTGACGACGGCGAAATTGACCTTGGCGAATTTGGTTTTATTTACTTTATCGACTGGGATAAAACTCGCGGAAGAAAACGTTCAGTTCAAATTATGGTTATCGGTGAATAATAAAAAAGCACGCTCAATGCGTGCTTTTTTAATTAAATACGCAAATTTTTGCAATAGGCAAAATACAACTAACTTTTCAACAAAGTTACAAAACACAACTAAAAATGCACGCTAAAGCGTGCATTTTTTAATTTGTATATTCAACATTTCTACGGAGCGTTACCAACCTATAAAGATAATCAAAATCAATATCCGGATCCCACATAAGTTCGGCAAACATTGCTACGGGAAGATAGATTTTTTCTTCAAACATACCGTCTTCAACGAGATCAGTCATCCACATATTGCCACCCGTTTTATCACAAAGCATTTTAATCATCTTTTGAGCATATTTTCCATTTACCACCCAATAAGTTTGAGCCCAACGCCAAGAACGCGACTTTCTCTCTATTCTATTTTCCTTCATACGCTTACTGCTTACGCCGATATTAAAAGGACCGTCGTGATGCTTAAACTTAGCCCAATCAAGACAAGTGCAACCTTTTAATACTACGCCGAAATTTTCTTTTTCGCCACGGAGCGTTGCAATTTTTTCAGCAAACTCGTAAGTTTCATCAAAATTAGAAACTTGCATTGGAGAGTATGCAAACGGGAACGCACCACAGTCTTCCCAAACGATTTGAATTTTAGGGTTAACGTTTTTCAAAATATCAAGTTTATTCTTGCAAGAAGTTGCGTGAAGACCAAACTGAATTTCAAGATTAGGATATTTTTCATAAAATCTTCCTGCAACGTGATTAACAAAGTCGGTTGCAGTTTTCGCTATGTCAACACCGTTTGCGTTTTCTTGATTGTATTCAGTAAAGGTTTGGAAATATATTCCGTCACCAGAAATATCTTTATAGTCGCGTTCAAACTCTTCAATAATACCGTCAACTTTATCATATATTGAAGATAAATCCATAGGCTTATTAAAGTTGTAAAGCCAAGTAAAGCCCCAAACGAGTTTAACCCCTGAACTGTGAGCGTATTCGTAAATTTCCTTAGCGTTAAGCGGTACGTATTCGTTCCACATTATAAGGGTGTTCATTTTGAGTTTTAACATATTATCAATATACCCTTTATAATCGTAGATAACGTGCCCCCAAGTCCAAAGACCACGGTTCTTGATTGCGGGCGCCGATTGAAGTTCAAAGTCACCCATAACGTCACCATCTCTACCAAGAGTATTACCGATCATAAAATCTTGCTCAACTAAATACCTATTATAATAATCAACGCAACCGTATAAAACGCCTAGATCATCGTAGCCTTCGATAATAACGCCGTCTTTATCCGCCTTGATATAATATTCTTCCGCCTTGGTAAGCACTGCGGTTGAATTTTCCTTGATATAAGGGTTGTTTTGCTTAGTGCCTATATAAATCGTATAATAATCTTGAGTGTTTGCAAACGCGCCGTATTTATAACAAGGCGTGTATTCAAACGTAAAGTCTAAAATGTATTCAGAAAGAATTTCAATGGCCTTCTTTTGAAGGTCGTTTTTTCTTTCGCCATAAATTATCATTACCGGTTTCATCGGGGTTTTTTCCGCCATAAAAAATCTCCTACAAATTAAGTTTATAAAATAATTTTAATATAAAAAATAGTCAATAAATACTCTATAATTGACAATAATTATATGATTATTGACTATTTGCTTTATACTTTGACGGCAATACGCCAAAAGTTTTATAAAAACATTTTGAAAATTTACTAGAACTTACAAAGCCTAAATCATACGCAACTTGCGTAATACTCTTGTTTTCTTCTAGCATTTTTCTAGACAAAGAGAGCCTATAACTATTAAGATAATCGGTAAAATTACAACCGAAGTTCTTTTTGAAGTTACGGCAAAAATAACTTTGATTAAAAGATAATGATTTTGCAATTTCTTTTGAAGTTATCTGCTCGTTATAATGATTTTTAACGTAAGATATTACCGCGTTATAAAAATCTAAACTCTTTGGCTTTACCCTTTCATCGTCAACGAGTGAATTTTTGAAAACGTATGCAAAAAGCAAGGATAAATACGCCTGCATTTCCATAGCGTAAATTTCCCCTTCAATCTCGTCACTCGTCTGTTCCTCAAGCGAAATTTCGTAAATTTTAGAAAATAACTCTCTAATTTTTTCATTGTGAGGGCTTGCACTTGGAATATGCCTTGTTACCAGCGATATCTCCGCTTGAAGATTTGTAGCAACGTTTTTGTTAAACAACATCGATAAGTCAAAGCAAATGCATTTGTGGCTACTTTTACTACTCTTATCAACCGTTATAGAGTGCATTTCCATAGGGTTTATTAAAACTATATCCCCGCTAGAAACGGAAAAAGTTTTATCCCCCACCTTTACGGTAAATGCGCCTTGCTCGAAATACAAAAGTTCAAACTCTAAGTGATTGTGAATTTCCGTTCCCCAACTAAAACTTTCGCAAATTGCAAGCGGAACGTTTTTATAACGACTTCTAAACGAATCGTTAAGCATGCTTATACCGTAATCTTAGTAAAGTCGGATTTCGGGTGTTTGCAAAGTGGGCATTCAAAATCATCGGGGAGTTCTTCTACTTCTTCTTCGTAACCGCAAATATTGCAACGCCATAAGGTTTTTGTTACCTTTGCTTGTGGCTTTGGTTTAATGTTTGCAAAATAATAAGCGTAAGTAGCCGAAGGCGCTTCGTCAATGATAAACGAATCTGTAACTTCAGCGATAAACAAGGTGTGAGTTCCTAAATCTTCCGTCTTTATAACTTTTGCAGATATTACCGTGTTTACGCCCTTTGTTATATAGTATAAGCCGTTGCTAGCAAGTTTACAATCGGTAAATCCGTCAAACTTGTCAACGTCTCTACCCGATTGAAAACCAAAGTGCTTAAATAGTTCAAAGTTTGCTTTTTCAGAAATTATAGAAACGTTAAAAATCTTACTTTCCATAATTAAATCGTGCGTGTAATTTTGCTTATTAACCGCAAGCGTAATAACGTTTGGCGTAGTTGTAACTTGCATAACGGTGTTAGTTATACAACCGTTGTGCTTTGCTTGATTTTTCGTGGTTACCACGAATAAACCGTAACTTATATTGTTCATTGGATTTGCCATAAAATTTTTCTCCTTAAAATTACTTTAATTTTAACACAAAAATAAAAATTGTCAATAACTATATAAATTATATTGCGTTTTTATTGAAATATTGACTTTATATTAAATATTACTTGACAAATTTCAAACCGAAAAGTATAATAACAAGTGATATATAACATTTGTTATTTATGGAGAACATAATGGCACCAAAAGTAAAAGTGACAAGAGAAAAGATAATTGAAACGGCGCTTTCGCTCGTTAAAAGCGAGGGCGAAGGCTCGCTTAATGCAAGGAGCGTTGCAAATGCGTTAAACTGCTCTACACAGCCGTTGTTTTCAAATTTTCAAAACGTTTTAGAACTTAAAACGGAAGTTATTGAGTTAGCGTATAAAACCTATCTTGAATTTATTGAAAATGAAATTAATAGTCAAAAATATCCACAATATAAAAGTATGGGTATGGCGTATATTCGCTTTGCAAAAGACGAGCCTAACCTATTCAAAATGCTTTTTATGTGCGATAGAACGGGCGAAGAGTTTTCCCATACTGAAGATTTTGAAAAAGCGGTTGAACTCATTATGAGCGCAAACGGTTTATCAAAGGAAAAAGCAACGCTTTTTCATCTTGAATTATGGGCTTTCGTTCACGGAATAGCAAGTATGATTGCAACTTCGTATCTCAATTTTGATTGGGAACTTATTAGCAATATGTTATCAGACGTTTATCAAGGTTTGCGTGGGAGGGCGTTAAATGATTGCAATTAAAATAGAAAATTTAACCAAGCGGTATAAAGACGTTACCGCCGTAGAAAATCTTAATTTGGAAGTTTCAAGCGGTGAACTCGTTGCCCTTTTAGGCGTGAACGGAGCAGGCAAAACGACGACTATTAAGATGCTTTCCACCTTGACCGAGCCAACGAGTGGCAACGCGTATCTTCATGGCAAAAGCATAACTGAAAATAGCCTTGAAGTAAAAAAATTAATAGCAGTTTCCCCACAAGAAACCGCTATTGCAAAAGGGCTGAGCGTTAGGGAAAACTTAGAACTCTTAACTGGAATTTTTGGATTTTCAAAGCAAAAGAGCCAAGAAAAAATCAATGAACTATCTAATATTTTAGGTCTTAATAACGTTTTAGATAAAAAGGCAAGCAAACTATCAGGCGGTTATCAACGAAGATTGAGTATTGCGCTTGCGCTCGTTAGCGAGCCTAAAATTTTGTTTCTTGACGAGCCTACTTTGGGGCTTGACGTTATCGCAAGGAGCGAACTTTGGGATATAATTAAGTCGCTAAAAGGTAAAGTTACCATAATTTTGACTACGCACTATTTAGAAGAGGCGGAAAATTTATCAGACCGCGTTGCCGTTATGAAAGACGGCAAACTGTTAATTTACAACACCGCCACAAATATAAAAACGCTCGCTAAAACGGATAGTTTTGAACAAGCGTTTATAAAAATTGTCAAGGGGGAAGTTTTATGAAAATGCTCACCTTTGCAAAGCGCAACTTAAAAGAAATTATAAGAGATCCTTTAACTTTAATCTTCGGGCTTGGCTTTCCAATAGTTTTATTGTTACTTTTAAGCGCAATTCAAGCAAATATTCCCGTTGCGCTATTTGAAATTGAAAGATTAACGCCGGGTATAACGGTGTTTGGCTTATCTTTTATAAGTTTATTTTCTGCAACGCTTATATCAAAAGATAGAAGTTCTTCATTTTTGCAGCGTTTATACACTACTCCGTTAACGCCACTCGACTTTATTTTAGGTTATGCTTTACCGTTTATCCCAGTTGCCTTAGCGCAAGTTATAGCGTGCTATTTAGTAGCGTTTATCTTGGGCTTAAAATTTACTGTCGGCGTAATTTACGCATTACTTTTTATAATTCCCGTGTCATTTTTATTTATTGCGCTCGGCTTACTGTTTGGTAGTATACTTTCAGATAAGCAGGTCGGCGGAATTTGCGGAGCGCTCTTAACTAACTTAACCGCTTGGTTATCGGGAACGTGGTTTGACCTTAACCTTGTTGGTGGAACTTTCAAAACGATAGCCAACCTTTTCCCTTTCGTTCACGCGGTAGAACTTGAACGCGCGGTATTATCGTTAAATTTTGCAAGCGTGTTCCCCCATCTATTTTGGGTATTGGGCTATGCGATATTGACGATAGTTTTATCGGTAGTTTTCTTCCTTAATCAAATGAAAAAGCAGTAAAACGCATATTAAAAGACTAACGAGTTCGTTAGTCTTTTTAGATTGAATTTATACGGGGTCGTTATCTCTAAGTTTTAATACGAGCGGTAAAATTATTCCGCCGATTAAATTGCCAAGTATTGTAAGCGCTATATATCCTATTACTTTCCAAGAAAACTCGCCTAAGCAGTAAAAATAAAACATATTTGCTATAGAGTGATCAAACCCACAAAATACGAACACTATAATCGGGAACATTACGCCCACGTTTGCGCTTAAACCTTTTTTGTGAGAGTGGTCTACGCTAAGAACGGATAAAGTTATTAAAATTCCGCACAAAACACCCGAAGAAACCGATGAAAGCGCCCAGTTATCAAGTGAGAGTTTATTGCTGATTAACGAACTACCAGCCATAATGATTTTATCGGCAAAGTAAGTTTGGCTAACTAATAAATAGACTATATAAACGCCTATTAAATTACCAAGCAAGCAAACGGGAAGTTGCCAATAAGACTTAGGGCTTGTGTGTGGAATTTTAGGGATAAGCCCGGTAAAAAGTTTCATTTCAAACGCAAGGATAACAAACATACCAAGCGAGAAAAGCAAAGCGCCAACAATACGCCCGTCTTGACTTAAAACGCTAGCGGTTAGTGATGACGTAGCGCATATTGCAATCATTGCGCCGGACAAAAGCGTCATAAATAAAAAGTGAATAAAATCATTGAATTTGCCACGATTAAATTTTTGAATCATTTATTACTATCCTTTTAATATTTTATATATTATAGCATAACTTACAAAAAAATACAACTTGATATAGGAACAATAAGTACCGCAAGGTTAAAATCTCAAAACAAAAAATGCAAGGTTATATACAACTAGCCTTAACGTCCCGAACTCGTCGCAACTCGTCTTAATGATATGAAGTTAACTTGCAGTTAACTCCAAATTCTTTGGGCGGTTGCTCCTCTTCCCTAAATTCTTTTGCAAAGCAAAATAATTTTGGGAGCCCTTTCAATTATTAGCGTGCGACTTTACCAGAACACTTAAACGCAGGTTCAAATCCTAATCATGCAAAAAAGCGGACAGTCATAAGACTATCCGCTTTTTTGGTCGGAGTGACAGGATTTGAACCTGCGGCCTCAACGTCCCGAACGTCGCGCGCTACCAGCTGCGCTACACCCCGATGCGAATACTATTTTAGCATATAAATTATAAAAACGCTACTTTTTTTTATCACTTTTTGAAATTTTATTTATATTGCCTATACAACAAAAAAAACAAGGCTTTTCCTAGCCTTGTTTTTTATTGAAATTTTTATAGGCGACGTGCAACTAAGAGCCTAAGTGCGTTGAGCGAAATATTCGATTGCTTCCTTGTAACCGTCAAAGCCTTTGCCTGCTATTTGCTTTTCGGCAAACATTGACACATAACTTAACTTTCTAAACTCTTCGCGAGAGTGAATATCGGTTAAGTGAACTTCAACGGTTAATAAATCTACTGCTTTTAACGCGTCGAGTATTGCGATGCTCGTGTGCGTATATGCGCCTGCGTTGATAATAATTCCGTCATACTTGTTTTTTGCCTTTTGAATAAGCGTTACAAGTTCACCTTCATAGTTAGATTGCTTTATCGTAACCTTAACTCCGCACTCTTTTGCGGACTCTTTTATAAAAGAGCAAAGCGCCTTATAGCCTTTGTTTCCGTAAAGTTCAGGCTCGCGAATACCCACCATATT
>SVHZ01000039.1 GCA_015055525.1 Clostridiales bacterium | reverse complement strand
TGATAGATAATATTATTTGCGGTTACGTTATGATTATATCGCTACATATAAATAAAGGTAGTGGAGCAGACGTGTTTTTAGATAAAAGAAGCGTTTGCTATTCAAAAATTTCAATATTAGATTTGTTCTAAACGTATATAAAATGCTAACGGAAATTTCGTTAGCATTTTTTTTATTAATCTATTGATAAGCATTTTTAGGTGTGATATACTAAAACCGCCGAACAAACTTAATAAATATTAACGTTTGTTTGCATTATAAAATTTGTGTAAAGGGTTGGTCTTATGAGTAAAATTAGAACGGTATTATGCGGCTGCGGTGGCCGTGGTAGTTGGCTTGCAAGAGTTGCTGAAAAAACGGAAGAATTTGAAATTATCGGCGTTTGCGACGTTTATCTTGACAAAGCCGAAAGCGTTGCAAAACTTTTGAAAGAGCAGTTTAATAGAGATTCTAAAGCGTATGCTGACGTTTCTACTATGTACGACGAATTGAATCCTGAAGCGGTTATTATCGCTTGCAGTTGGGAAGACCACGCTAAAATGGCTTGCGAAGCAATGAATCGCGGTATCAAAGTTGGGCTTGAAGTTGGCGGTGCGTATTCCGAAGAAGAGTGTTGGGAACTCGTTGACACTTATGAAAGAACTAAAACGCCGTTTATGTTTTTGGAAAACTGCTGTTACAACGTTGATGAAATTTTAGCAACTTCTCTTCATAGAAACGGTAGGCTCGGAAAAATAGTATATTGTTCGGGAGCGTACGGTCACGATTTAAGAGATGAGATAGCAGGTGGTTACGCAAACCGCCATTATAGGCTTAGAAACTATATAGGAAGAAACTGTGACAACTATCCCACTCACGAACTTGGACCTATCGCTAAGATTATCGATATTACTAGGGGTAATAGATTTACTTCGCTCATATCAAAATCAACGGGCGCATACGGGCTTAAACAATACGTTTTAGAGCGTGAAGAACATAAAGACCTTTGGGACGTTGAGTTTAAGCAAGCGGATATCGTTCATACCTTTATCACTTGTGAAAACGGTGAACTTATCGACATTAAACTCGATACCACCTTGCCAAGAATTGCAAATAGAGATTTAGTCGTTGCGGGAACGAAGGGTAGATATGAAGGAAACATCAATTCCGTTCAGATAGAAGGGGAATTTTCTCATCTTACGATAGATTATAAAAAGCAAGTGGACACGGCTTATAACTATAAAGAATATCTTCCTGAAGTTTGGAAAAACCCGTCGGAACAAATGCTCAAAGCAGGCCACGGCGGTATGGACTATCTTCAAATGGTAGAGTGGGCAAAAGCGATGAGAAACGGCGACGAAATGCCTATTGACGTGTATGACGCGGTTTCTTGGATGTGCATTACTTACCTTAGCGAAAAGTCCTTAAAAGAGGGCGGTGTTAACGTAGAAATACCTGATTTTACAAGGGGTAAATATAAAACACGCCCAAGAAAAGATGTGTTAGAAATGCCGAATATCGGCTACGTTGAAAAAGAAAAGGTAAACGTTGTTGACGGTTCGCTTACGGGTAATTATCAATAAAACCATTAAAAATTTATGAGTTATTTACTTTAATTTTTATATGAGATAAATTATGAAGAAGATTATAGTTGCGCATTTTTCTCATGAAACCAATGCGTTTTGCTCTAAAAAAGCAGATAGATTAGCGTTTGAAAATTGCAGATGGCAAGTTGGGCAAGAAATGATAGATTCTCAACGCGGGCTCGATACCGATCTCGGTGGGTTTGTCGACGCCGTTTTAGAGCGTAGCGATATTGAACTTATTCCCACCGTTGCTTTGGTTGCTCCGCCCAGCGGTCCTGTTACGGAAGACGTTTTTAATTACGTTGTAGATAGCGTTTTAGAAACTATTAATAAAAACTTGCCGATTGACGGTGTGTTCTTTAACTTTCACGGCGCTATGGTAGCGGAAAATCACTTTGACGCCGAAGGGGATATTAGTGAAAAGATAAGAGAAGTTATTGGTGATGACGTTCCTTTTATGGGAACGCTTGACCTTCACGCAAACGTTACCGAAAAAATGGCTAAATACGTAGACGTTTTAATTCCTTACGACTGTTATCCGCATACCGATTGCGCAAGAACGGGTAAAGCCGTTGCAAAAGTTATGCTTGATACTTTAGACGGTAAGGTTAAGCCGGTAATGAAATACGTAAGCGTTGATTATCTTCTCCCGCTTTTCCCAACGGAAGACGCTTCTATCAAACCTTTGTATGAAAAAGCGTTTAAGATGAGAGAGCAAAAAGGGGTGTTGAGCGCAAGTTTTGCTCACGGTTTTGCGCCTGCGGATATTCCTGAAATGGGTATGTCGGTTTTGGTGGTTACCGATAACGATGAAATTCTTGCTAAAAAGTTGGCGGAAGAATTAGCGGTAGCAATTACCGATAAATCTCCTGAATTAGTTATAGACTATCCAAGTTTAGATTGGGCTTTAGATAGAGCGTTGACAGGCGGAAACGGCCCGGTAGTTATAGCCGATTCTTCAGATAATCCCGGCGCGGGCGCGTTTAGTGATACCACGCATATTTTAAGAAGAATTTTAGAGCGCAAGATGACGGGTGCCGTTATAGCGACTATAATCGACCCTGAAAGCGTTAAAAAATGCGAGCAAGTGGGGGTTGGCAATTACGTTGACTTAAACCTCGGCGGTTGGAGTGATTCTAACCTTTCCGGCGGGCCTCTTCCCGTTAAGGCGTTTGTTAAAATGCTTAGCGACGGTATTTATACGTTTAAGGGCAAAATTTATAACGGGGATATTGCAAATCAAGGAAACACTGCTATTATTGAAGTTGACGGCAATATAGTTATCGTAAATTCACTTCCACGCCAAGCGTTTGATTTAGAAGTGTTTAGGCGCCACGGAATATGCCCCGAAGAACAAAAACTGTTAGTAGTTAAGTCTTCCGTGCATTTTAGGGCGGATTACGGCAAAATTGCAAGAGAGATTCACGTTTTAGCGTTAAAAGGCGTGGCATCTCCAGACCCTAAAAATTACGTTTATAAAAACTACAAAGGCAAAGAATAATAAAAATGCGGATGCAAACGAGCATCCGCAATTTTTATTTATTTAAGTAGTTTTCTAAAATTTCGCACGCGTCGCCAACGAGTTCGGCACAGGGGCGTTTTTTATAATAACTTTCCGTTCTCTTTTCAGGTGTTGGCTCTGAATTTTGTTCGGGAAGATTGAGTAGTTCACGGCAAATATAAGTTCCATTTTTTTCCTTAAACTCATTCATTAAGGTTTGAACTCTTTGGTAATGTTCCATTTTAGCCTTATCGTCGCTAGGGTCAATATTTCCTTTTAAGGCATTAAGCACGAAAACCATACCTGATACCGCTCCGCAAACTTCGCGCATACGCCCAAATCCACCGCCAAAACCAGATACGAGTTTTACTATAAAATCTTCGTTAAAATGAAGTTCTGGTGCAAATGCAAGCGCTACCGCTTGGGCGCAGTTATAACCGTCCTTAAAATACTTTTCTCCAAGTTCTCTTTTAGTCATTGTAAATCTCCTTTGTAACGTCGTTTATAATAGTTCCCGCTAAAATAAGCCCTGCGGTTGCAGGCACGAAAGAATTGCTTGAAGGAACTTTGCTTGCTTGTTTTATAGGCTCTTCTTCAGAGTAAACAACTTTGACGTCAGAGATATTTCTCTCTTTTAATAGTTTTCGCATAGCCTTTGCAAGCGGGCAAACTTTGGTTTTAGAAATATCGCTTACCTTAAACATAGTGGGGTTCGTTTTGTTTCCCGTTCCCATTGAAGAAATTATAGGAACGTTATATTTTTTGCACTCTTTAATTATGCCGAGTTTACCACTAATCGTGTCAATAGCGTCTAAAACGTAAGAAAATTTTGAAAAGTCAATATCTGAAATGCTATCTTCAAGCACGAACTTATCTATGGCGTTTACCTTGCAAGACGGGTTGATTGATAAAATTCTCTCTTTTGCAACTTCCACTTTTTTTCTTCCAACGGTATCAAGCGTTGCAAAGAGTTGGCGGTTCAAGTTGGTTACCGAATAAACGTCCGAGTCGACAACGGTTATTTCGCCAACCCCAGCCCTTGTAAGCGCCTCGATAGCGTAAGAGCCAACACCGCCCGCGCCGAACACGGCAACGTGGGAGTTTTTTAACTTTTCAATTTTACTTTCGCCATATAAATTAAGCGAGCGTTCAAGCCAATTTTCCATAGGAAAAGTATATCATTAAAAATGGGTAAAGTCAAGTTATTAACAATGTTGATAACCTATGTTGATAACTTGCCGACTTATCAACGCTCGTATAAAAATTTTTTGATTGTAAAAACTTATTATACGAGGTGTAAATGAATATAGATAAAGTTAATATTTGCGGAGTTGATACTAAAACTCTGCCACGCTTATCAAAAAGCGAAAGTCAAATACTTCTTGAAAAAATTAAAAGGGGAGACGGTTATGCTAAATCTCAATTTGTAACGGCGAACGTAAGGCTCGTTCTATCTATAATAAAAAGATTTCACGGCGCTAAGGTTTCAAAAGACGATATGTTTCAAGCGGGGTGCATAGGGCTTATAAAAGCCGTTGATAATTTTGATATTTCTTATAACGTTACCTTTTCAACTTACGCAGTTCCAATGATTATCGGCGAGATTAAGAGAATAATTAGAACGAATAACAGTTTGAGAATTTCACGCTCGATTAGAGATACTGCCTATCAAGTTTTGAAAACGCGAGCCGAACTTGAAAAGAAAGACGTTTTGGCTACGCCAAAAAACATCGCGCAGGAATTGAATATTTTGGAAAGTGAAGTGGTGTACGCCCTAGACGCTATATCGGACCCCGTTTCTTTATACGACCCCGTGTATTCAAAAGAAGGGGAAGAACTCTATTTAATGGACCAAATTTCAGACGTAAAAGAAAGCGACGATAGGTGGGCGGAAAACATTGCCTTAAAATCAGCGCTTGAAAAATTGGGCGAAAGGGAGAAAAAAATCTTATACCTTCGTTATTTCGAAGGTAGAACTCAAACGGAAATATCGATAGAAGTAGGTCTTTCGCAAGCGCAAGTTTCAAGGCTTGAAAAAAACGCGCTAAAAGTTTTGCATTCTAAACTTGAAAACGCATAAATAGAATAAATAGGTATGATTATGAAGTTTTTAATAGTAAGTTTAGTAATAGTTTTAGCGGTTTTAGTTTTAATGAGAATAGCCGTTAAATTAATAGCCAAAAGATAATCATAAAGCCACGGAATAAATCCGTGGTTTTTTGCATAATCGTTTAGAAATCGGCATATTTTTTAATATGACGATATTATTTAGCGAACTTAAAAAGAAAGATATTTTAGAAGTTAGTACAGGTAAAAATTTGGGCAGGGTTTGCGACCTAATTATTTCAAAGCGGAGCGGAAAGATTGAAAAACTAATTGCTCCTGGCAAAAAATGCGGATTTCTTTCTACTGAAAATTTTGAAATCCCATTTTGTAAAATCGTGAAAATTGGCGACGATGCAATACTTGTGGATTTTTCTGAAAAGCAAGATTGTTGCAAAGATGAAAAACCCCCGTGCAACGATCAATGTTTTTTCGACGATTGACTTGAAAAATTTATAAAAAAGAGTTATTATATACTTATGAGAAAAGAAAACCGAAAAAGTGATGAAAATTTAATACTTTTAGGTAGAGACGGTGGCTATTTGTATTCTTTCTTATCAGCCTCCGCTATTATTTGCTCTTTGATTTTTTCAACGATAATTACGGTTGTTTCAAAGGGCGATAATTCTATTTTTTCTTCGTCTGTGGTTATTGCTATGAATTACGTTATAAGCCCGATTGCTATGCTTATTGCAATCGGATTTTTGCGTTATAGAAGAAGATCGCCGTTTTTTATTAAAGAACTTAACAAAAAGTTTAATCTTATTCCGCTTATATCTTCGATTTTAATATTTATCGGCATAACTTTTTCGCTTTCACAATTAAACGTATATTTCGTAAGTTTTCTTGAAAGTTTAGGTCTTGCCGTTCCAGCGCCCTCTCTTCCTGAAAAAACGATAGGAAACGTTGCGTTAATTATACTTTGCGTGTGTATTTTACCGCCTATTGTTGAAGAGTATGCGTTTAGGGGGATAATCGTTAATTCGCTAAGGAGCGCAGGCAATTTATTTGCGATAATAGCGTCTGGGTTGGTGTTTTCTTTATTTCACATGTCGCCCGCGCAGACGATATATCAATTTTTCGTTGGGGCGCTTTACGCAACCATAATTTTATACGGCGGAAATTTATTGTACGTTATCGCGATGCATTTTCTTAACAATCTTTACGTCGTTCTTAACTATTACTTTTTCAATTTTACGCCCGTTGGCGTCGTTTCATACGTTTTGACTGCGGTTGGGTTAATTTTCCTTGTGGTTGGCGTTTTACTCCTTGTTAAAAAAGGGGAAAAAGAAATAGAGTTATCAAGAGAGTTCAAAAAGGTTAACCAAAACGAATTTATGGTCGGGGCAAGCCTTGGAATACTTATATCAATATCTATTTGGATAGCAACGTTGGTGGTGTAATGGTAAAAATAAATATAGTTTGCGTGGGTAAAATCAAAGAAGATTATTTTGCTAGCGCCGTTCAAGAATATCTTAAAAGGCTCAACCGTTTTGCAAAGGTTAGCGTTATAGAAGTTAAGGAAAGAAACATCACTCAAGAACCTTCGCAAGGCGAAATTTTAGAGATATTAAAACGCGAAGGGGAAGAGATTAAAAAACACCTTTCAGGTTACGTTATAGCACTTGCAATCGAAGGGGAAAAAGTAAGTTCTGAAAGTTTTTCAAAAAAAATTCAAGCAATTAAGGACAAGCAGGGGGAAATCACCTTTATAATAGGCGGGTCTTACGGCATTGATAGTAGCGTTAAGGCTCTTTCAAACGAGAAAATATCTTTTTCCGCTATGACGTTTCCTCACACTTTGATGCGCGTTATTTTAGTTGAACAAATTTACCGCGCGTTCACGATTATGGAAGACGGGAAGTATCACAAATGAATTTACACGAAAAATATATGAAAATGGCACTCCGCCAAGCAAAAAAAGCGGGGGAAATAGGCGAAGTTCCCATCGGCGCTATTATCGTTAAAGACGGGGTTGTTTTAGCAAGGGCGTATAATAAGAGAAATTCTAGCAACCAAGCAACTCATCACGCGGAAATTTTAGCAATAGAAAAGGCGTGCAAAAAACTTGGCGACTGGAGACTTGACGGAGCAGAAATGTACGTTACCTTAGAGCCTTGCCCGATGTGCGCGGGCGCGATAGTTAACGCGAGAATAAAAACTTTATACTTTGGCGCGTTTGAAAGAAAGAGCGGGGCAGTTTTTAGCAACTTCCATATTTTATACAAGGGCGTTTTGAATCATAAAACCGAGGCGCAAGGTGGAATACTTGCTGAAGAGTGTTCTAAAATTTTAACGGACTTTTTTTCGAGTAAAAGAAAAGTGTAAAAGTTGGTCTTTTTGATTGACTTAAAAGGTTTAATTTTGTACAATATAAGTAGACTAAATTGTCTAAATTTTTTTATAATTTTTACGGAGGAATTATGATAACGCACGGAACAGAGATAAAACTTTTTTCTGGTAATTCTAACAAAACTTTGGCTCAAGCAATAGCTAAAGAGTTGAACATGCAACTTAGTGATGTCGAAGTTAGTCGCTTTAGTGACGGGGAAATTAACGTTCACATCGGCGAAACGGTAAGAGGTAGAGACGTATTTATTATTCAATCTACTTGCCAACCTGTAAATGAAAATTTAATGGAACTTTTGGTTATGATTGACGCGATGAAAAGAGCGTCTGCCGGTCGTATAACCGCGGTTTTACCGTATTTTGGTTACGCTCGTCAAGATAGAAAGGCTAGACCTAGAGATCCTATCACCGCTAAACTTGTGGCAGACCTTTTGCAAACTGCTGGCGCGGATAGAATTTTAACAATGGATCTTCACGCACTTCAAATTCAAGGTTTCTTCAATATTCCCGTTGACCATTTAGTTGGTGGACCATTATTATTTAGATATTTCCAAGATAAAGTTGACGAGGATTTCTGCGTAGTATCTCCTGACGTTGGCTCGGTTACTAGAGCAAGAAACGTTGCATCTAAACTCGGTTGTTCTATGGCGATTATCGATAAGCGTCGTCCTAAAGCAAACCAACTTGAAGTTATGAACATTATCGGTGACATTAAGGGTAAAAAGTGCTTAATGGTTGACGATATGATCGATACCGCAGGCACAATCGTTCAAGGCGCTGAAGCGCTTTACAATAACGGCGCAACTGAAATTTACGCTTGTTGTTCACACGCAGTATTTAGCGGTCCTGCAATCGAAAGAATTAAAAATTCTCACATTACTAAACTTATCGTTCTTGATACTATTGAACTTTCTGAAGAAAAGAAACTCGATAAAATCGAAGTTATCTCTGCTGCAAAACTCTTTGCATTGGCAATTCAAAACGTATATCAAGATAAGAAGATGTCTGACATCTATAATAATTATTAATTTTAAGCACATAAAAAAGCGTTGGCTCGATGCCCACGCTTTTTTATTCCGTTATTTCGGGCATTATGCATCGTTACTGCCGTCAAGTTACGATTACAATGACCGACAAGGTCTATTGTACCCGATAACTTGCCGTCGAGCCTTGCCTAATACCCAAACTAACGGCTTAAAAATCTTTTAACTAAACTTTTAAGTTTAACAAACTTTACAAAAAGTTAAATTCAATATATAATAATATAAGAAGTTGAAATTTGCTTGCAAAAATTTACAACTTCGAAATATTTCAAAGTTGAAGTATAAAAACGCAAGTTTTTAGAGCAAAACTTCAGTTTTGCAAAAGATTTTGCGATTAGCAAAAGATTTACTTCTTATACTTTATATTAACTATGATATATAAACCTTATTTTGATGAAAACTTAAAAATTCCACTTCCTGAATATCCTAGACCGCAATTTAGAAGAGATAGTTTTTATAATCTCAACGGGCTTTGGGATTATAAAATCGTAGGCGATAATGATACCGATTATCAAGGAAAAATAAACGTTCCCTATTCGCCTGAAAGCGATTTATCGGGGGTTCTTCGCCAACTTAAAAAGAACGAAACTCTTTATTATAGAAGATATTTTTCTCTTCCTTACGATTTTAATAAAGGTAGAATTTTACTTAATTTCGGCGCGGTTGACCAAGAGTGCGAAGTGTTTGTAAACGGAAAACTCGCTCACAAAAACTACGGCGGTTATCTTCCTTTTTTTGTTGATATAACCGATTATTTAATTCCGTCAGATAACGAACTCGTAGTCAAGGTTAAAGACGATGCCGATAGCGATATTTACGGGCGCGGTAAACAAGTTTACAAAAACGGCGGAATTTGGTATAAGGCAACGAGCGGTATTTGGCAAACGGTGTTTTTAGAAAGCGTGCCAGAGATTTATATAAAATCTATTAAACTCTTGCCAAATTACGATGAAAAAACACTCAAAGTAACCGTGGACGGGGTTGGTGGAGATTTCTTTACCGCTGAAGTTTTTGACGGAGATAAAAAACTTGCCACAAAACTTGGAAGAAACGAAGTTGTTTTAGACGTTTCCGCTTGTAACCCCTGGTCGGTTGAAACCCCTGAACTTTACACCGTTAAAGTTTATTACGGAAACGACGTTGTTGAAAGTTATTTTGGGTTAAGGAAGTTTTCAGTTATTGAAAAAGACGGCGTTAAAGTTTTCGCCCTTAACAACCAACCTATTTTCCATAACGGGCTACTCGATCAAGGCTATTTTGACAAGGGACTTTTAACGCCAAGTAGCAATAAAAGTATGTATTCCGAGATTTTATCTGTTAAAAAACTCGGGTTTAATATGCTCAGAAAACACATAAAAGTAGAGCCTATGCTTTGGTATTATTACTGTGATATTTTAGGCGTTCTCGTTTGGCAAGATATGCTTAACGGCGGTAAAAAATATAAACAGCATAGAATAATGCTCGCTCCATTTTTCAATCTTCACATAAACGATAAAAACTATAAGGGTATGGGAAGAAGTGAAAAGTCCAGAGAACAATATTTCAAGGAGGCTTACGGTCTTCAAGATAGCCTTTATAACGTGGTATCTTTATGTTTATACACGCCTTTCAACGAGGCTTGGGGGCAGTTTGACGCGGTTGAAGTTACTGAAAAATTGCGAAATAGAGATAGTTCAAGGCTTTACGACCACGCGAGCGGTTGGCAAGATAAAGGTGGGGGCGACGTTTATAGCCGTCACATCTATTTTAGAAAGGCTTGCCCTAAAAACGACGGGAAAAGAGTTCTCGCTCTAACCGAATTTGGCGGTTATAGTATGGCCTTATTAGATCACACCTTTACCAAGAAAACGTTTGGTTATAAAACTTTTAAGGGGGCGGAAGAACTTAAAAACGCCTACCAAAAACTTTACGAGCAAGAAATTATCCCGCTTATTAAAAAGCAAGGCTTATCCGCAACCGTTTATACGCAACTTACAGATATTGAAGATGAAATCAACGGTCTTTTCACCTTTGATAGAGTTTTGAAAATTCCAAAGGAAGATATAATTGCGATAAACAGAAAAGTTTACGAAGAATTTAACAAAAAATTTAATTAAGAAAAGCCACGGGTTTCCGTGGCTTTTTTCATTTATAATATTTTTTATAAAAATATATTCAAAATTATTGACAAGAGGGCGTAGCGTTTATATAATAATCTTGTTTAGTGTTGCTAAACAAAAAGTTTAATGTTATAAAACGGATAAAATTATGGTACTTGGCGATAAAATTAAAGAGTTAAGGCTTCAATGCGATTTAACGCAAGAAGAACTCGCTAATAGGTGCGAACTTACAAAAGGTTATATTTCTCAACTTGAAAACGACTTAACTAGCCCGTCTATTGCGACGCTTATAGATATACTTTCGGCGCTTGGCACTTCGCTTAAAGATTTTTTTAGTGAAGAAGAGGACGAGAAAATCGTTTTTACCGATAAAGATTTTATTGAGAAAAAAACCGAGCAAATGGTTCTTAACTGGCTCGTTCCCAACGCGCAAAAAAACAGTATGGAACCGGTGCTTATCGAACTTAATAAAAATTGCGCTACGGAAGAAGACGTTCCGCACGAAGGCGAAGAGTTTGGTTACGTTTTAGACGGCGAGATTGTTATTCACTTAGGCAAGAAAAAGTACGTTTGCCGTAAGGGCGAGAGTTTTTACTTCACTTCTGCCAAAGCGCATTACATAATAAACACCAAGGAAAAAACCGCTAAATTTTTATGGATTTCTTCCCCACCAACTTTTTAATTGCGTTCACGCAATTAAAAAGTTAAAATTCAACTATTTACTGGAGAAAAGATTATGAGCAAGCAAAAAATTATTGAACTTACAGGCGTTTCAAAAGAATACGACGGAACACTTGCCGTTGAAAACGTAAATCTTTACGTTAGGCAAGGCGAGTTTATCACGTTTTTAGGGCCGTCTGGTTGCGGTAAAACTACCACGCTTAGAATGATTGCGGGTTTTGAACTTCCAACTACGGGTAGCATTATGCTTAACGGTAAAGATATAACTAATCTTCCCCCGCACAAGCGCCCCGTTAACACGGTTTTCCAACGCTACGCGTTATTTCCGCACCTTAACGTTTATGAAAATATTGCTTACGGCTTAAAACTTAAAAAGTTAAAAGTTACCTATGAAGATTCCGTTGGCAATCAAATTGAGCGCATTGAAAGATACACTAAGGAAGAAATTGACGAAAAGGTTAAAAAGGCGCTTAAAATTGTTGACCTTGAAGACTTTGAAAAGAGAAGTGTAACAACTCTTTCTGGTGGGCAACAACAGAGAATTGCAATAGCAAGGGCGATTGTTAACGAGCCTAAAATTTTGCTTTTAGACGAACCGCTCGGCGCTCTCGACCTTAAAATGAGAAAGGATATGCAACTTGAACTTAAAGAGATGCATAAAAAACTTGGCATAACCTTTATCTACGTTACGCACGATCAAGAAGAAGCGCTTACAATGAGTGATACTATCGTAGTTATGAAAGATGGTAAAATTCAACAAATAGGAACTCCGCAAGATATTTACAACG
>SVHZ01000038.1 GCA_015055525.1 Clostridiales bacterium | reverse complement strand
CGTTAGAAGCAAGTTAGACGAGGCACAAGATTTTTTAACGCTGAGTTAGACCTTGCTGGTCAACGAAGTGTTAAAAAGTCGCAGTAACAAAGTATAACGACGCTTATAACGGATTAAAAATCGTTGGAAATTTTTTCACCCTCGCCCCACAACCTTTCAAGATGATAAAAAAGCCTTGTTTCATCGTTGAAAAGATGAACGATAACGTCACCAAAGTCTAAAACTATCCAACGGGCGTCTTGAACGCCTTCTTTTCTAATCGCTCTTCCGCCTTGCTTTTCAACGGCTTCTTCGATATGCTCGGAAAGTGATTTTACTTGCGTTGACGACCTTGCCGATGCAATTATAAAATAATCGGCAACGGAAGTTTTTTCTTCAACGTTAATTCTAACTATATCAAACGCTTTTCTCTCTTTAAGCGCTGAAAGTATAACTTCAGAAAGTTCAAGTGATTTCATAATTTTCTCCTTTTTTATAAAACTCTAACGCTTCGAGCGTTAGTGGGTAAACTTGTTTATTTGAAAGTTTCAAAAATTCGACAATTTCTTCAAGGCAAACAACAAAACCTTTTTCAAAATCCTTATCAATCTCCGCCCGCAAAGCATCAACTCCGTTAAACTTTCTAGACGGCTCAAGAAGGTCTGCAACGTATATTAAAATTTCTAACGGAGTCATATTTTTCCTACCCGTCGTATGATATTTTATGGCGTTTAGAACTTCTTCGTCACAAACGTTAAGTTTTGTTTTGGCTATATAATAGCCAAGATATTGATGAACAATGTCGTTTGGAAGATTTGCAAGTTCTACTAAGTGTTTATAATTTTCAACGTTTTCATACTTGGCAACGTCGTGAAGAAGGGCGGAAAGTTCGGCTTTTTCTTTATCGACGCCAAGTTTTTTAGCGTATCTAAGAGCCGTGAGTATTACCCCCGCCGTATGCGTTCTTCTCTTTATGGGAAGGGCGTTTTTTATATACTCGTAGCAGTAATTCCCTTTGTAAAGGTCGTTTGCCAAAATATAATCTTCAACGGGTTTTGGAACTAACCCTTCTAAACTCAAGCCAAGCATATTATAAACTCTAATTTTAGTGCTTGAAATATCTTCGCCGTAAACTTTGAGTTTAATAACTTCGGTGTTAAATTCTCTATTTACCCTATCGATAATTTTATCCGTCTGAAATTCGCCGTTACGCCTTTCACAAAGAACTAGCGTTGCGTTTTCAATAATTTTTTCAGGGTGTTTCCACGTTGGGAAATTTTCAAGCATATCGCTCCCCGTTAAAAAGTATAACTTGCTAGGATTGAATAATCGCTTTATATGTTCAACCGTTTGATATGAGTAACTAACGCCACCCTTTTCAAGTTCGTAATTAGAAACTTCTATTTTTTCGCAACCTGAAAATGCAAGTTTGAGCATATTTAACCTATGCTCTCCACTTAAAACTACGTTGTTTTGCTTATGCGGAGCAACGCAAGTTGGCATAATCAAAAGTTTATCAAGGTTGAGTTCCTTAACTATTCCTTTCGCCATCAAGATATGCTCGTTGTGAACGGGGTTGAACGAACCGCCGAAAATTGCTATTTTCATATATTTATTTTAACATAGGTGAGTTTAATATGCAAGTTAAAAGGGAATAATCGTTTTATGAAAAAATTAAAACTCTCAACCTTTTTTGACGGAATATTTATATTTTTCCTTAGTTTTTTTGTTTTTTACGCACTCCTTAAAGGGGTTGTTAAAAGCATTATATTAACAACTTTTCTCTCGATATTATTTTCTTCAAGCGCAACCTTTTTATTCGCGCTAATTTCAGAAAAAGTTCTCGGTAAAAAGGACGTTGAATTAAAAGATAAAAATGAATTTGAAACTTTTATAAATTCACTATTTTTCGCCGAGCAAAAAAATATAAAAAAACTGATAAAAGCATATTATGAAAAGAAAAATTTTGAAGTTTTAGATAAAAAGGATTACTTACTACTTGAAAATGAAAACGCCTGCGTATTTTTTGAGTTTACCCCGGAAAAAACAAAAGAATCTTCAATACTAAACGCTTATAAAAAAACGCCGAAAGGCTATAAAACGATATTTATAAGTAACGGCTACGATTTATCAGTCAAAGATTTTTTTATCGGGTTTGATAGGGTTAGCCTTTATAATGGAAAAGATTTATATTTATCTTTGAAAGAAGAAAACTTGATTGACGTTTCTATAAAAAATCAACCTAAAAAACTAAAAATCAATTTTAAGCAAATACTGCGAAGAGAAAACTCTAAAAAGTTTTTACTATGGGGAGCGGTGTTATTGTTATTTTCAACCTTAACCTTTTACAAGTGGTTTTATTTAATAACGGGAAGTCTATTTTTAATTTTATCGCTAATAACTAGATTTTTCACTTTGCCAAAACCTAACGAAAACAAATGCTTAACCTAAAAAAACCGAGCGTTAACTAACGCTCGGTTAATTTTAATATTTAATATGCTTTATGCCTTTTTTGTTAGAGTATCTATATAAAACTATTTTATGACCGATAGTGCAAACGACTTCCGCACCCAACTTTTCAGCAAGTTCAGTTGATATTTCCTTAATATCTTCATCTGAATTGTTAAGCAAGGTAAGTTTTATAAGTTCTCTTGCTTCAAGCGCTTCTGAAAAGGTTTTAACCATATTTTCAGAAATACCGCCCTTCCCTATTTGACCTATTGGTTCTATCGTTTGAGCAATACTTCTAAGCACGCTCCTTTGTTTTGAAGTAAACATAATATTCTCCTTTAATTGTTTGCTATGCAAACAGTTATATTTTTTATCTGTGATAAAAAGTTATATTTGCCGTTGGCAAGTTATATTGCTACGCAGTTATATTTTTTGACTATGTCAAAAAGTTGTGGATAAAATCAATATTGAATTTCTCAAAGTTTATTCAATGCTCTTATTTTAAGACGTTAGTTACGAGTTAGACGAGGCTCGACAAACTCAAAGTTTAGTTGAAAGATGTTTTAAGACGTTAGTTACAAGCATATCAAGGCTCACTTTGGCGATAGGCTGAGATAGACCTTGTTGGTCATCGAAGTCTATCGGCTAAGTAGAAACGATGATAGGCGAAGTAAATAACGGCTTAAAATTATTCAACATAATCAAACTCAATATCCCCTATAACAACGGTATCGCCGTCTTTACAGCCAAGTTCTCTAAGTTTTTTGATTACGCCTTTGTTTCTGAGAATCTTTTGCATGTATGCCATACTATCCATATCGTCGATTACAACGTTTCTTGAAAGCATAGCAACGAGTTCGCCGTCAACAATAAACGCGCCGTCTTCATCACGATAAATTTCAAAGGAATCGCCCTTTTCTTTGTCGTAAGAAAATCCGCTGTCTTCAATAGGTTCGTAAACGGGAATAGTCTTTAATTCTTCGGCTAAAACTTTGATGAGTTCTTCCTTCCCTTCACCCGTGAGAGCGGAAACGGTTAAAATCTTTTTGCCTTTTACCTTTGACTTAAATTCTTTTATATTTTCTTCCGCACCGAATATATCGCACTTGTTAAGAACGATAATTTGTTTAAGGGAAGAAAGCGTTTTACTGTAATTTTTAAGTTCTTTATTTATAGCCTTGTAATCTTCAAGCGGGTTTCTTCCTTCAACGCCTGAAATATCAACGACGTGGCAAAGTAGCCTTGTTCTTTCAATGTGCCTTAAAAAATCGTGGCCAAGACCAAGCCCGTCCGCCGCGCCTTCTATAAGACCGGGGATATCCGCCGCCACAAAACTATCATCGTAAAAATTAACTACGCCAAGATTTGGAGAAAGCGTTGTAAAGTGATAATTTGCAATCTTTGGTTTAGCGCCTGAAATCTTTGAAAGTAGCGTTGATTTTCCAACGTTAGGAAAGCCTATAAGACCAACGTCTGCTATAACTTTAAGTTCTAAATTTACCCTTTTAATCTCGGTTTTTTCACCCTTTTGAGCAAAGTGAGGGCAATGCCTTCTCGAAGTTGTAAACTTGGCGTTACCTTTACCGCCTTTACCACCGCTCATCATAAGGCGTTTTTGCCCGTCGTAATAAATATCACAGATAAAATCGCCCGTTTCAGCATCGGTGATAACCGTGCCTAAAGGTACTGGTATAATCAAATCTTCCCCATTTTTACCGTGGCAATTTTTAGTATCGCCACGCGCGCCGTTTTCCGCAACGAATTTATGCTTATACTTAAAATCGATAAGGCTAGTCTTATGCCTGTCCCCCACGAAATACACGTTACCGCCGTTACCGCCGTCGCCCCCGTCAGGACCGCCAGCCGACACGCCTTTGTAACGAATAAAAGAGGTGATACCGTCACCGCCGTCACCCGATTTTATAAGTATACTTTCTTTGTCTAAAAAATTTTCAAGTATCATATCGCACCTTCAAGGTAATTATTTACCCCTATATTCACACTCGTTTTTTATAACGCAAGTTTCACACTCGGGTTTTCTCGCCTTGCACGCCCTTCTTCCGTGAAAGATAAGGTAGTGATGGGCTTTTGACCACAAACTTTTATCAAGGTTTTTCATTAGTTGTTTCTCTGTTTCCAAGGGGGTTTTTGCCTTTGCAAGACCTATCCTGTTTGAAACTCTAAAAACGTGCGTATCAACTGCGATAGCATCACCGCCGAAAGCAACGGCGTAAACGACGTTTGCAGTTTTTCTTCCAACGCCAGATAAAGTTAACAAGTCGTTATAATTATTAGGAACTTTACCGCCGAAATTTTCAATGATTGATTTGGTTGCGCTTAAAATATGCTCTGCCTTTGAGTTAAAAAGACCGCAAGGAAGAATAATTTTTGCAAGTTCTTCCTTTTTTAAGGCAATCATTTTTTCGGGGGTATTATAATCTTTGAATAAAATCTCAGTTACTTCGTTAACTCTTTTATCCGTGCATTGAGCGGAAAGTATAACCGCAACGAGTAGCTCGTACTCCGAACTGAAATTCAGTTCGGGGCGAGCATCGGGATAAGTATTTGCAAGTTTTTCGATAATAACTTTTACCTTTGATTTATTCATACAAAGTTATTTTAACATAATAATACTAGTTAAGTCAATTTATTTTTCAATCACAATTATACTATGAAAAGACGGATATTTTTTAGTTGAAATAAGCCTTTTTGCAACGCTTATTGCGTTTAGCGAAAATTCCGCAGACGTTCCGCAACCAAGTTTTAACTCGCGTGGAGTTGGAACGGATATAGCGTAAGAGTAACTTTGTCTCATATCGTCGATAAAGGAAAGGGCGTCCGTTTTTGAACGGAATACCGCTACGTATTTTTTCATTATATTTTCTCCTATGTAAGCATATCTTAAAGTTTTAATAATATATATTATTATATGATTTATTTTGACAATGCGGCAACGGGCGGATTTAAGCCGTCACAAGTTATTGACACAGCGGTTTCTATCATAAAATTTTTGAACGCCAACCCCGGTAGATCTGGGCATAGGCTTTCAAAAACTGCGGGGGAATACGTTTATTCCTGCCGTAAAAAACTCGCCGAATTTTTTGGAGCGCCAAGCCCATCGAGAGTTATTTTCACTAAGAACTGTACGGAAAGTTTGAATATTGCTATTCACGGCAGTATAAAAGGCGGTAGAGTTTTAACTTCTACGTTAGAACATAATAGCGTTTTGCGTCCCCTTTTCACCTTGCAAGAAAAAGGGGTTATTTCGCTTACCGTTATTAAGCCGAGTAACGATAGGTTTATAACGCTTGACGACGTGAAAAAACACTACTCTAACGACGTTTCCGCCGTTTGCTTAAACGCCGTTTCAAACGTTACGGGGGAAGAGTGCGACCTTTATAGCATTGGCGAGTTTATAAAAGATAAAAACTCACTTTTTATCGTTGACGGAGCGCAAGCGGGCGGGCATACGAATTTGAGCGTAAAAGAACAAAATATAGATATGCTTTGCCTTGCTGGACACAAGGGTTTATACTCTATTCAAGGAGTTGGCGCTCTGATTTTATCAGAGCGAGCAAACCCAACCGCTATCTATCAAGGTGGAACGGGAACGGAAAGTTTTAACCCGTATCAACCGGACTGCTACCCCGAAAAATTAGAGAGCGGAACGCTTAATCTTCCCGCTGTTTGCTCCCTTGAAGAAGGCGTTAGATACGTTGAAAAAAATATAGAATATATCGGCAATCACTTGCAGAGCGCAACTTCTTATTTGATAAGCCACCTTGAAAAAATAAACGGCGTGAAAGTTTATTCCCAACCTAATAAGTACGGAATAGTTAGTTTTGAAGTTAAAAACCTTCCTTCAAGCGAAGTTAGTGAAATTTTATCATCAAAATACGATATTGCCGTGCGGTCTGGTTATCATTGCGCTCCACTCGTTCATAAAATGCTTAAAACTGAAAACGACGGGTTAGTGCGCGCTTCAATATCCTTGCACAATACCCGCCGTGAACTCAACGCCTTGATTTTAGCGATAAGAGAAATTAACTCTCTTTGATTATTTTAATCACTTTATCAAGTTTAGCCCTTTGAGAAGGGTTAAGCATAGGATAAAGCATATTCTTAAACCTATCTACGTCTGCGTTAGTTAGCGTGCCGTTTTTCTTTCCCTTTTGGGCTTCGAGAAGAATTTCACTTATAATTTTATCTTCGCTTGCGCCTTCGTATTTTTTGGCAAATGATTTCAAAACGTCAAAACCTTCTTGGCTTTGATTTTGATTGGTAGTTTTACCGTTATAATTGTTAAAATCTCGCATAATTATCTCCTACCGTAACAGTATACGGATAATTTTAATATAATGTGAAAAAAAGGAATTTATGAATTATTTACCGATAATTTTAATAGTGGTATTTTTACTATCTAACAAAAACTCAACCGAAAACGCTCTCCCCTTTGATTTAGAAAGCATAACTCCGCTTTTATCTCTATTTGGCGTATCCCCTCAAATATCTGAAATTTTATCGTCAGACGCCATCAAGAACGTTCTTTCAGGGAACGCGGATATTAAAAGTTTACTACCCGTTATTACAAGTTTGATAACTTCGCTAAAATCAAGCGCTCCCACCCCTACGCCACAAGCAGAAGAAAGTGAAAACTCTGAATTTTTTAACCCGATAAAAGACGTTGCCGAAGATAAAATTTTATCAACTCTCGGCAATTATTTTGAAAATTAAAATACGCTATGCTTTGCATAGCGTATTTTTTTATACTAAGTTTTCAAGAGCGTAATTGAGAGCGCTTTTGTTTTCAGCATTTATTACTTTACTTGATATATCACTCGTTACACCCGTTCCGTGAATACACCTTCCGCTTGGCCAATAAACTTTGGCTACGGTGAGTTTTACGGCGCTACCGTCAAAGTTTCTATAAGTGTTTTGCATTATGCCTTTGCCGTACGTTCTGTACTCAATTTTTCCGTTTGATTGATAGCCGTCAAGCACTATTGAAACTTTGTTTTGACTGTCGTAATCAATGAGCGCTCCTAGAATAATTTCGGATGCCGACGCCGTGTTAATATCTGCCAAAACTATAATTTTTTCAAAGTTATAGTTTGATGAAAGTTTGTTTTCAACGTAATAATTTTTAACGTTTCCGTCTCTATCTTTTACGCTTGCGAGAACTTGCTTTCCACTTCTTTCTTCAACTAATAACCCCGAAATTTTTGATAATATATCTAAATATCCGCCACCATTTCCACGAAGGTCGAAAATAAGTTTTTTGTTTCCGTCTTGCTTAAACTTATCAAGCGCGCGTTTTAATTGCGTGTAAGAGCCGTATTCATTGTCTTTTTTACCGTTAAACGAAGTGTATTTTATATAACCTACGCCCGATTTAGAAATCTTATCTTGACTAAACAAGTTAAATTCTAAATTATCCCCGCTCGAAGTAAAAGCGTAACTTCCTACGGAGTTTTTATAAACGACGTAAGTTTCGTTATAGTTTTGATTTTTGATCGAGAAGGTTTTAATCTCGCCACCGTAATCAATAGCGAGTTCCAAAGTATTGCCTACTCCTACGCTATCAATAAAATTAGTAATCTCATCATAATTACCACTTGCAGTATTGCCGTTAAAACTTGCGCTAATAACCGTTCCGCCCGCCTTAACGCCTTGATGAAAACAAGGCGAATTCAAAGCGATTTTAGCAATTTGCAACGAATCTTTATAAAAGACTAAACCCGTCCCATTGTTTTCGCCTCTGGCAACGTTTTTAGAGTTAGCGTACTCGGTCTTTGTGTAATATCTTGAATATTTATCTAAAATAGCGTCTTCAATCAAATCTAAAACGTCATCGTCTTTATAAAAATAATATTTTTCGTACTTATCAAGAAGATTTATAACCGCGCGTTGCGTGTCTGAAAACGTCCACTCACGAGTAAAAAAGCCTATAAAAAACACCCCTGCGGTTATTATGGCAACGCATGTGCCAATCAATATATTTTTCAAAATTTTATTCATAACTATTAATCCATTTTTGAAGTAAGATATAATATTCTAAAATTAACGGCATCGCTAAACTTTTTAATGTCAAGCCCGGTTAGGCGTTCAATTTTATCAAGCCTATAAGTTAAGGTGTTTCTATGAATAAACATTTCCCTTGCAGTTTCGGATAAGTTTAAGTTGTTTTTCAAAAAACACTCGCCCGTTAAAATAAGTTCTTTGTCCTTAAAAATTTCACTCTTACCATCTAAAATCAAAGAGTTAACGTAACCTAAAAGTCGTTCTTCACTTAAATCTTCTATAATTTTAGATAAAAGATAATCTTTGTAAGCGTAAACGCCACCACTTCCACCGAATAGTTCAAAAGCCTTCTTTGCAGAAAGCGCTTGACTATAAGATAAAGAAACGTCTAAGAAACTTTTTACAGCGCTACCTACGAAAACAGTAACGTCTAACCCCAATTCTTCAAAGATAGAACGCTTTAATATCTCGGCTTGTTTTACGATAGAAGTCGTTTCAAAATCTTCTCCGTCGATATATCTTATATAGGCGCACGCATCTTGCGAAACGGTAACCGCTCCGTCTACCCCGCCAAAGTAATCGAGCAAAAACTCTTGAATTTCTATGGCTTTATTATCTTTGGCTATTATAAGCATTACAAATAGCGGAAGTTTTGGAAGAGAATAATTATTCATAAACTCCGCCGTTCTACTCTTTGTTGAATTCCCCGTTAAAATCAAGTTTAACTGCTCTTCAAAACCTAACTTTTCAGATTTGTTTTGAGAAAATTCAAGATAACCTATTATTAGTTGAGCGTATTTTTTCTCCCAAGCACCGTCCCCATCGAAAAGACCTATAAACTTAACACCGCCAAAACTAAACTTAAAAAAAGTTTTTCCATCTCCTTGAATTATACCTATTTGATTAGAAAAATATTCTACGGGCACTTTAATAAATTCTTTTTTTGCGCTTGCAAAATAAGTTCCGCATTCCGAAACAACTTGAATTTCAATGCCCGTTTTTTCTTTAACCGATAAAATTATTCTTGAAAGTTCTCTTTGCATAAATTATCCTTTTTGTGCATTTTGCATAAATTTTAATATAATTATATATGATATATTACAATATTTCAAGCAAAATGAATAAAAATTTTAGTTGAAAGGTTTTTAAGGCGTTAGTTTGAGTGTTAGACAAGGCGCGATAGTAAGAAAGTTTAGTTGAAAGGTTTTTAAGGCGTTAGTTACAAGTTAGGCGAGGCTCGACGGCAAGTTATCGGGTACAATAGACCTATGCGGTCATTGTAATCGTAACTTGACGGCAGTAACGACGCATAACGAAGTAAATAACGAATTAAAATTTAAGGCGTTAGTTACAAGTTAGGCGAGGCGTTTGTGGTTTTACGGAAGGGAGCGACCTAGTCGGTCGCAGGAATTTCGGAAAACCGCAAAGAACAAAGCATAACGAAGTAAAACTCGTTTTAAGGCGTTAGTTGCGAGCATATCGAGGCTCGCGAAAGAGATAGGCTGAGATAGACCTTGTCGGTCATCGAAGTCTATCACTTGAGCAGAAACGATGATAGGCGACGCAAATAACGAATTAAAAAAGCAAGGCGGAAAGCCTTGCTTTTTAATGTCCTTAAAATTATTCTTCAGTTTTTTCTTCTTCAGTTGGTTCTTCTTGAGGTTGAAGTTTTGCTTGTTTAGCAGCAAGTCTAGCAGCCTTTGCAGCTTCTTTTGCAGCAAGTTTTTGAGCTTTTGCTTCTTCTTGAGCAAGTCTTTCTGCTTCGCGTTGCGCTTGTCTTTCAAGTTCAACAACAGGAACGTATGCCTTAGTGCCTTCGCCTTCTAAGATAGAAAGTTCAGTTTCTTTATCAAACATGTGAACGTGGTTCATATCGATAGAAAGGTCGATAACGGTATGCGCTTGAGTTTTAGAACGAGCGTCGATCTTAGCGATTAATTGAGTAGCATTGTCAACTAAGCTCTTCATAGTGCCGTCTTCTTCAACGTCTTCAGAAGTATCGAATACGCAGTAAAGTAAGCTTTCAGCACCGAGTTTTTCAAGAACGTCAACCTTAACTTTGATAACAGACTTATCATTCTTTGCGATAAAGTCTTCTTCATCGTGGAAGTCTTCAGGACGAACACCGAATACGATAGGCTTACCAGTATTAAGGTAATCTTCAAGATTGATAATTCTATCAACAGTTGCCTTATTAACTAAAATCTTTTGACCTTCAAATTCAACGTAAACGTTTTCTTTAGTTCCAGTAAGCGTAGCGTCGAAGAAGTTCATTTGCGGAGTGCCGATGAAACCTGCAACGAATACGTTTGCGGGATAATCGTAAAGTTTTTGAGGAGCGTCAACTTGTTGAATAAAACCATCTTTCATAACTACGATACGAGTACCCATTGTCATTGCTTCAACTTGGTCGTGAGTAACGTAAATGAAAGTAGTTGCAAGTCTGTGGTGAAGTTTGGTGATTTCAGTACGCATTTGCGCACGGAGTTTAGCGTCAAGGTTTGATAAAGGTTCGTCAAGAAGGAATACCTTAGGTTCACGAACGATTGCACGGCCGAGCGCTACACGTTGACGTTGACCACCTGAAAGAGCCTTTGGCTTTCTTTGAAGATAAGATTCAAGACCTAAAATACGAGCGGCTTCTTTAACTCTCGCATCAATTTCAGCACGAGGAAGTTTTCTAAGTTTAAGACCGAAAGCCATGTTATCATATACGGTCATGTGTGGGTAAAGAGCGTAGTTTTGGAAAACCATCGCGATATCTCTATCCTTAGGTTGAATAAGGTTAACTTTTCTACCATCGATAACTAAGTCACCGTCAGTAATTTCTTCAAGACCTGCGATCATACGAAGAGTGGTTGACTTACCGCAACCAGACGGACCTACGAATACGATGAATTCTTTATCTTGAATATCAAGAGTAAAGTCAGTTACGGCTTGAACGCCGGAAGAATAAACTTTGTAAATGTGGTCAAGTAATAAACCAGCCATATTACACCTCCAAATAAATTTTACCCTAAAATTTTAACATATCTTTGAAAATAAATCAATGGTTACTTTATACAAAATTGTTATTAAAAATTATATGGAATATATGCAATATGCACAAATTTAATAGAAATTGCGCCGATTTTCAGCAATCGGCGCAATTTAAGTTATTTAAGTTGATCTTTCGGCTAAAATTTTACCGCTAGCGCCGTCTATTAGATAGGTGAACGACTTTCCTTCTTTTGCAATAATAGCAACGTAGTAATAAACGCTATCTCCTTCGCTTAAAAGCCTAATTCTAACTTCAATAGAATCACCGCTACCCGACAGCATTTTCTTAATTTCCGCGTTTTTTTCATAAGAAACGTTATTTAGCGCGGTTTTATAATCAATTTGCCCTTCATTTGATATTTTTTGCACGGTAAATAAGTTTTCGTTGCCGTTACAACACACCTTAACTTCAATCTCGTTTTCGCTAGGCAGTTTTTGCGTTTCCATTTGGGCGGTAAACTTACCGCTTAAAGGGTCGTATTCAAAGTTACTAGTTAGCGTTTGCTCGCCAAAATTGACCGTTACGGACGCATCGTCTAACGCCGTTTTATAGTTTTCAATTTTCACGGTGACGAAGGTTTTCATTTCCGAAACGTAGCCGTCGCTTAAATAAGGGGTTTCTTTTTGCTCGCCGTAAACGGTAAGCGTGTAATCTTCCCCATTATAAATATAAACGACGTTTCTAATTTCAGAAAGGTACATTTCAAGGTTGATGGCGTCTTTACACGAAATAAAAAACACCGAGCATATAATTAGCGCAAAAATTAATAAAATTCTCTTCATATTACGCTATTTTACTTTTTTGATTGAAATTTTAGAACTTTTTATTAAAAAATAAAATAATATTTTTTATAAAGCGTTGCTTTTTTGAAATTGTTTTGCTAAAATAGTAAAAAGGTTTTATTTATGAAGAAGATAATAATAAAAACAATAGCATTTTCTTTGGCGCTTCTATTGGCGGTTACGGGGATAATTTATCTTTGCTTAGCAACCCTTTCCCCGTCAACTCTATCAAACCTATATTTTAGGATTGACGCTAAAGAACTTAGCTTGAAGTATTCTGAAAAAGCGTACGGCAAGTCGGGCAAGATTGAAGATTTATCTTTGCTAGTTGAACGCAGTATCGTTTTTAAGGACGGCGAGTCGGTTATATATTACGCAACCGAACTTATCAATCGCGAAGATTACGATGAATACGCGGTTTCGCAAGGCAGTGGTTACAATTATTATATAGTTGGTTCTTTGTGTTCCTATCTCTATTCAAGCGGTCAACGCGCGGTAGCGATAGGCACGGCGGTATCTCATACGGGTGATTACACCAAGGTTAACCCTATCCGCGTTGTAATCGAGCTATGCATTGGAAACGACGATGCTAATTCCCTTTCCTTAATCAAAGATAGCCTACTAAGGCGTGAAGATAAAAACCAATTTGTTATAAAAGATATTACTATCATAGAAGATTTCTTAAAGGAGTAAACTAAATGGAAAAAACAATCAGAGAAGGTCTTACTTTTGACGACGTGTTACTCGTTCCTCAAAAAAGTGAAATTTTACCTAAAGACGTTTCGCTTAAAACCAAACTTGCAGACGGAATTGAACTCAATATTCCCATAATGTCTGCTGCGATGGATACGGTTACCGAATCTCGCATGGCGATAGCAATGGCTCGTGAAGGTGGTCTTGGTATTATTCACAAAAATATGTCTATCGAAGCGCAAGGCAGAGAAGTTGACAGGGTTAAAAGGTCTGAAAACGGCGTTATAACCGATCCGTTCTTCTTAGCGCCTGAAAATAAGGTTACCGACGCGCTTGCATTGATGCAAAAATATAAAATTAGCGGTGTTCCCATTACTACTAACGGCAAACTCGTTGGTATTCTTACTAACCGCGACCTTCGTTTTGAAACTGACTTTGAACAACCCATTAGCAATATCATGACTAAGGACAATCTTGTTACCGCTCCCGTAGGAACAAGCCTTGAAGAAGCGCAACAAATCCTTGGCAAACACAGAATTGAAAAACTTCCTATCGTTGACGATAATTTCAATTTGAAAGGTCTTATTACTATTAAAGATATTGAAAAATCTATTCAATACCCCAACTCTGCAAGGGACTACAAGGGTAGACTTTTAGTAGGCGCTGCGGTTGGTACTAGTAAAGATACTTTTGAAAGAATTGACGAACTCGTTAAAAATCAAGTTGACATTATTACGGTTGACACTGCGCACGGTCACTCGTTAGGCGTTATCG
>SVHZ01000037.1 GCA_015055525.1 Clostridiales bacterium | reverse complement strand
TATGTGATATTTCTGAAGCAAACTTAAAGCCTTTTGGTGTAGCATTTGATAAATATGCTCCATATAAGTTTATGTATATAGTTTTATAAAAAACATTATTCAAATAGATATTGTACCGTCACGCTAGTTAAAATGCTTGAAACCATAATATACCTCCATTTGAGATGGTGTATCGTTATTATACCACTATCGAAAAATAATTGCAACTACTATAATTATATCACTTTAATATATAACAAGTTCGCAATAAAGTTGCAAATGCAAACAAAAAACGAGTGGTTGCCCACTCGTTTTTTATAAAGATTAGTTAAAAATTTTCTTGTAAGATTTGCTAAACTTAGCAGTTGGTGATTTGCACGCAGGGATTAACACTTTTTCTTTAGAAGCAGGGTTAACGCCTTCTCTAGCATTTTTGTCTTTCAAGTCAAACGTTGCAAAACCAGAGATGTGCACGTATTCGCCGTTTTTAAGGCAGTCCGTAATTGTTTCGATAAAGGTAGCAACTAAAACTTCTGCCTCCTTTATAGTAACGTTAAGCCTATCAGCATACGCTCTTGTAAATTCACTTTTGTTCATAAAAACCCCCTATTTAGCGCTAAAGCGCACTATATAGTATTATTATAGCATATTTTTGTACAATTTCAAGGGGTTTTTAGAAAAAAGGTTGCTTTAATTTGTAATTGTACAATGTGATTGCAACATATTTGTTGCAGTCACTTTTTTTATGAGATAAATGGTTGAAGCGTAAATCTTGCCAATGCGCTTGTGGGTTCGAGTCCTGCATATCTCACCAAGGTGTTTTTTCATTCATGTTTAAACCTCCTTTGTATTGCGTTGTGGGTTTAACTCACAACGTTACCGAATATAATGTCTTTTAGACTTTATATACTGTTCGGGACAAGCCTCCGAACTGCGGTCTTGGGCTGTAAATACAGCCCTTGACCAACCCCATTTGCCGATTAGGTTATGGTTAAAAATTTATGTGACGATTAGTCAAGGAGAGAAATTATGATCAATTTATACAAAAAATCTTATACTTACAAAAATAAAGATGGCGAAGAAGTCAACGGAACTCGTTTCTATCTTAAATGTGGCGATACTTTAATTCCTATTGAAGTTACCTATTTTGATAAAAAAGATGAGAAAGGCAATTCTCTTGGCGATAGTAATTTTAAGTCAAGAAAAGCAGTTTTATCATCTTACGCTGAAATTCTTCCCGATAAGGAATAATTCTACGTTTCACCTTGAGAATTAAAAAAGTTAAAACAAGGTGGAAAAGGTGGAAAAAGGATTATAAAACAATTAATAAAATAAGGCTAAATTTTCCGATAAAATCCACAAAAATAAGCGTGAACCGCTAGGGCTTGTCAAGCGGTTCACCAAAAAGGTGGAAAAGGTGGAAAATTTTTATTGTTTTAGCGAAAAGGGGTTAAAAAATGAAACTAAAGCAATATGAAGTTGTTACACAGCCTGAATTTCTTAAAGAACCGTTACAAGATATTTTAAAACGGTATAAAACGATTAAGAAATGGGCGTACATACTTCACGATAAAGATAAAGACGCATCACCGCACTACGATATTTATTTAAACTTTGGAGATACCGGAGTTGAAAGTTCTGAAGTAGCAAAGTGGTTTGGCTTGCAAGAATCACAAGTAGAAAAAGTAAAAGGCCGTGCTCAAGATATGCTTTTATATCTTATACACGGCAACGATAGTCAAAGACATAAATATCAATATTCGCCAGATGAAGTAGTCGCGAATTTCGATTTTAAGAGCGAACTTGCAAAAGCGAAGATTCTAGGGAATTTTGATAAATACTCATACGCTCAACAGTTAAGGTTTATAAAAACTTTACCTAAAGATGAGCAAATAAAAGCATATAAACAATTAAAAGACCATTGGAAACTTCATTGCGAATATTTAACGTTAAATCCTGACCGCGATATTCAAGTTATGTTTATAACAGGAAAAGCTGGAAGTGGTAAAACGTATTACGCAAAAAAGTTTCTAGAGAAACTTGATTATGATTTTGCAGTAAGTTCTGCTTCGAACGATCCATTCCAAGACTACCAAGGTCAAGACGCCATTATTCTTGATGACGTACGTGATACGGTATTTGAGTTTCAAGATTTACTTAAAATGCTTGATAACAATACCGCAAGCTCGTTCAAAAGTAGATTTAACAATAAAGTTTTCAACGGGAAAATGATAGTTTTAACTTCAAGCGTTCCGCTCCACTATTGGTACAAGTCGGCAAATTCAAATATGCCGAGTTGGTATAGAGAAGTCCGGACGTCTGGAAAAGAAGATTTTACTCAACTTTGTAGACGTATTTCTTGTTATGTGACGGTGACTGAAGATACTGTAACCGTATATAACGAACTTGACGAGCAAGGGAAACCTTGTGGTAGATGCGCAGTATATGAAAACGAAGTTAAAACTTTGAAACAACAAAAAAAGCAAAAATTTGATTTTAAATCGGTATTTGATAGTTTTTGTGAAAAAGCGGAAGTTGAAAAACAAGAATTAACTTTAGTAGAAACTGATGAAGATTTGCCGTTTTAGGTTTTAGATAATTATGAAAGCAATTAAATTTTGGCGTTTGTGTTTACAAACGTATTACGATAACGATGAAAAATGTGACGGTTGTATTTTAGCAGAAAAAGGCGTTTGCGAACGCATGACTGTAGAGCAAATTTCGCGTACGCATTATGCTAAACTCTTAAAACGATACGTCAATAGACGGGAGCATGCGCGTGCCAACGCGCTAAAAAGTGAAGAATCTTTACTTAAACTTTTTCAAGATATTGAAAAAGAGCGTTCTCAAAAGAAATTAAACAAAAAAATAACCGCCAATAAAGGCGGTTAGAAAGGATTTATATTGAGTAATATTAGACTTCCTGAATTTAGATATAATCGTAGAAGAAAACATTATAGTTACATTTTTAAGCAAAGTAAAGGTGTTTATTATAATATTTTGCTTTCTTCAAAAGCAAATGAAATAAAAAAAAGAGAAGGTAGAATTGTTACTTATAACAATGTGCCTTTGTATAAACATCCTAATCCGAATAAACCAAATGAATCTCAATGGGTAATTAACAGAGTTTATAAAGATAGCGATTTTAATAAAACTTTTGATAAGAAATTAAATTGGAGATTTCATTTATTCGATAAGCGTAAAATTAAAAAAATTAAAAAGAAAAAATATTGAAATGAAAAATCCCCACCGTGTTGATACAGTGGGGAGAAAAGAACCGAACAATTTAATGTAATATTCTTTAATTAAGTTTATTATAGATTATTTTTTAAAAAAAGTCAATAAAAAAGGAGAAGAAATATGGCAAAAAGACAAAGATTTAAAAAGAAATATCAAGGATATTATAGTGGCTGGAGTTCTCGTGGAACTCATTTAACTGCTATTGCTATTCATAATGATCAGGAACTCGGTGATTTTGTATTTAGAAACAAAAAAGCATTATTATCTTTACCTAAAGCAGATAAAATTGCTTTGATTAAAAAACACGCTAAACAAAATTGGGCAAGGGGTGACTTAAAACAAGTTAACTCTACTAACGTTAAAGCCAAAGAACTTAATTTAATTATCCGCGATTTAGGAAGATGAAATTATGGACAAGTTTACGGCAAGTGAAATAGCGTATAAAAACGGCTATGAACAAGGATATAAGGACGCTTGTGAAAAAGTTTCTGAAATAGTTCAAGAAACTTTGCTAAACGAAGATAAAGAAATTTCAAGCGCTAACGGAGATAACAATGGAAAGTAAATGCTTGTATTGTGGATGCGAAGTACCAGAAGGTACGTACTTATGCCCTATTTGTGAATATAAATTATTTGCAGGCAAAATTAAAGGTTCTGCAATTTAATTAAAAATTTATAGTCGGAAGACTTAAAATTCGGAGAAAGTATGAAAAAATTCTTTTTAGTGTCGGTATCAATGTTATTGATTCTCTTTCTTGGATTTGGGATTTGGTTTGGCGTTTCTTATTCAAAAAACGGTTTAGCAAAAACTCTTTATGATAAGTTTTTTAACGTTCAAGATTCTATCGAAGAACCAACTGAAGAACCGGAAGAACCTCAAGAGCCTGAAGAACCGGAAGAATCCGAAAATTATGCTTATAAAATCGTAGTAAATAAACCTGAAGACGTTGCCGTTCCTGAAACAGGCACAATGCGTAACGTAAAGGTTGGCGAAGTTCTCGGCGGTAAATGGTACGCAGTTGATATGCAACGTTTTAATTTAGAAATGACTGCTGGCGATTTAAGTTTTAATAACGGCGTCGGTGGTGAAACTTACGCATACGTTAACAATTTTTTTGGAATTCAAGTTTTCACTATCGAAAATGGTTTCCTTTTCTATTTACCCGAAACGTTTGAAGGTTCTTATTTAATCGGTTACGACGTAGTTAACGAAGTTGAAGTAAACGAAACGTTAACTTTATCTTGGAACTCTGAAACTCTTATTGATACCGTATCTGAAGGAATCTACGTAGTTGAAGAATCGGAAAGAGAACTTGTGTTCCCTTACGATATTAGCGCGTATAATTTAGACGTTACTATTCCTGAAGGGGTTGAAGTTCCTCAAACTGGTACGTTACGTAAAGTAGAAATAGGTGAAACGTTAGGTGGTAAATGGTATGCCGTGGATTATAACCAAATTAAATTAGAAGGCATCACTTCTAATTTTATGAAATCAAACGACATACATATCCGCGGTTTTTATATTGACGTAGGCATTGACACGTTCGTATCAATTAATAGCTATTCGTTAATTGAATCAAAGATTATTAACGGCGTAAGTATGTTTTACTTACCCGAAAGTTTAACGATTGACCGTCACGTTGGTTATGACAGTTATAGTGAAGTTTTAATTAACGCTCCACGTAATCTTTCTTGGACGGCTGAAACGGTTATTGAAGACGTTTGCCCTTTCGTTTACGTAGTTGAAGAAAGCCAAGAAACGTTAGCTTATCCTTATGCAACCGATGAAGCATACTGTGCGTATAAAATGGACGTAACTATTCCTGAAGGCGTGGAAGTCCCTCAATCTGGCACGTTACGTAAAGTTGAAGTTGGCGAATATCTCGGCGGTAAATGGTACGCGGTGGATATTGAAAGAAGAAAATCTGAAAACGTTACCGGTAGTTTAATTTCATCGCACGGTATGAATTTTACTTTATACAACGGTTGTACTGAACTTGACACTTTAGTTTGTATGAATACGTTCTCTGGTGTTGAGTGCATAGCGGTTAATAACGTAACAATGTTCTATCTCCCTGAATCTGTAAACGTTGTTAGAAACGTTGGATACGATAAGCACAACTCTAAAATGTATAATTCTACTCGTAGATTTAGTTGGAACGCAACATCGGATATAACGGCCGTTGGCGACTACGTTTACGTTGTAGAAGCAGGCAACGGAGAATTAAGATTTCCTGTTATAGAAACGGTTGGAACTTTATGTTTTGATGAATTTAATTATACCGCTACTTCAGGGGACGTGTACAATATTCCCGTTTACTCAGAATTTAACGGCGAAAAAGGTCCGTATACTGGAAAATTAAATTTTTACGTAACTCAAGATGCACGCATGAACGTTTATAACAACGGTGAATTAGTTGCGCCTGACGCTCCAGTTAGTGAAAGTGAAGGTTTATATACTATTAACGTTGAATTCGTAGATTCTAAATTTATTGTTAACGCAACCTGCGTTAAAACAAAAGTTGATGGTGATATGTCTTATGAATTGATAGGTGATGCTATTGAGTTCTTTATTAACATTACAACTGAAAATAATTCTGATGACGTTATAGTTCTCAGTTATAGATGCGCAATCGCTGAGTAATTAAAAAAATTTATAGCCGAAGGGCTTAAACCTTAAAAGGAAATTTATGGCAAAAACTGCAATTTTGAAAGGTAAACCTGCTAAAAAATCTACTACTAAACCTAAAAAACCATCTGTTGTTTCAAGAGCTAAAAGCTATAAGAAAGAACTAGATAGAGCGTACGACGCTGGATATAAATCCGGTTGGGCGGACGCTTCAAAGATTAAAAACAGTTCTGCAGGGGCGCGTTCTGCCGCGAAAACCGGTTATGGAAAGGCCCTAGATAATCAAAACCGTATTCGAAAATATACGGAGCGTTCAAAAAAATAATTAAAGTAACAAAAAAATTAAAAAGCGAGTTGAAATACTCGCTTTTTTGTAAATTTATATAGGAGAATTTATGAAAATATTCTTAAAAGTGCTTTTGTCATTATTGATAATCATGTTACTAACCGTCGTTATTATTGGAATTATATCCTGGTGTAATGGCTTGACTATTATTGAACAATTACGAATTTGGTTCCGCGTTATCGCGGAAAATCCGCCTGCAGTAGACCCTAATAAGAAATTTTCGTTTTAAGGAAGAATTATGAAGTTTGGAAAAGTTATATCATCATTATTCGTATGTGTTTTATTAGTAATCGCCATTATGTTTACTTGGTCTACGTGTAACAAGGGCGAAACTGAAAACAAAAATACTGCGCAAAGCAATTTTATAGTTCTATCTTTATCTGACGTTGAAACCGTTGAAGAAGACGGCATAACCTATTTAGATAGAGTTGCAAGGCCGTCCATAAGTGAAACAGATTATCTTCCGGAATTTGGTTTTTCATTTAACGCAAAATGGGCTGAAGAAACAGATAAAAATCTTGAAGATTATTTTGTTATAACCAACGATAATGGTTTTACTTGCACGTTGCGCGTAATACAAAAGTTTGAAGAAGATATTCTTTTTGAAATCATAACTCAACCTGAAGGATATTACGGCGCATTTATTATAACTTATGAAGGCGCTCCAACGGCGATTGAAGGATTGCCTTCCGAAGTACAGTTAAAAGCAGGTACAACGCAAAAATTCGATTTATTTTCGTTTAATCCGTTAAACCCTGATGCAAGCGAACAGTTTAATGATTTTATGGTTTCCGTAAAGTATTTTGGCGCTATAAAGACTGGAGAGTATTTGATAGTCACTCAGGATGAAGAAACTTTTATTAACGGCTCGGAAAAGATTTATTCAGATTTATCTAAATTGCCGGGAATTAAAGATTTATTTCAAGTAACTGTAACTGATAACGTTTTAACCATTAATCAAACTCGCAGTTTTTCAAATAATTCAGTTCTTCATATTTATGATGCAGGTGAACACGAACTTGCGCCTTGCGCTACTTATGAAAAGTTTATGGCGTGTTTAACTGCGCCGTATGCGGAAGTTACCGTAACCGAAAATACGTCTGGTTACGTTCAAAAAATTAAAGTTTGGATGGAGGTTTAATATGAAAAAAATTAAAAAATTAGTAATCACGCTATTACTTGGAGCGTTAACGTTAAGCGTCTTTGCATTTACCGGTTGTAAAACACCTGAAGAGCAAGCTAGTAGCGAACCTGACGTTGGAATAGCAGTTTTAACGTCTTATACTGAAACCACTTCAGAAGGACAAACTTGCTTAGTTAAAGAACTCGTTGCAACCGTTTCTGGAATTTCTTCTTCGATGCAACCTATTGATTTATTGTGGGAAGCTGAGATTCCACCATTAATTAACGCAACAACTGAAAATCCGATAAAAGGCGAAGCCGTAAACAACTATTTACTTCTTGAGCCTTCTACTTATGATTCAAACAATAAAACTTCTGTTTGCAAAATTAAGTTGATTGCACCTATAAAAAATGGCGGTGTTATATTAGTAAAAGTCAAATGCAAAAACAATAATATTGAATCTCAATGCAGGGTAAAATACAACTCTGAGCCACGTTCTATTGAAGTTGTTTGTAATGATGAATTAAACTCGTTTTTAGATGAAACCGTTCCTGGCGAATTTCCGCAGGATAAAACGATTTGTCAACTTATTGCAGGCAATACTTATACTTGGAACATAACGAGTTTAGATGCTTTCGATCAGCCAGTAGAGGGCTCTGTTAAAGCAACGTTAGCATACGAAGGGGCTCGTGGAGAATTTACTCTAGAAAATGGCAATTCTTATACTTTATATGACTTTATCAACGTTGCCGATTCTAATTACACAGAGTATTTTTCTTATACCTTCTCGCCTGAAGATGGTCGTCTTATAATAGAAGCTAAAAATAGCCTAGAAAATCTTAAAATACGCGATACTTCTAACGGTAGCACCTATTTTGGATTTTCAAAATACGCTGAATATGAGCCCTATTTTATGTTTACTTTGACTTGGGTAGACAAAGTAGAGGTTTCCCATGATTATTATATAAAAATACGAGTTGTTGACCAGTTATCAATAAAGTTGGACAATAAAAATATCGTATTTTCTTAAGATAGGTGGGAATTTATGAAAAACGTAATTATATCAGTTTTAGTAGTTATATTCGTTGCGATTGCCGGTGTTTGCATTTATTTTGGCGTTACAAAAACGAATCCTGAAGATTTATTCGGAGGAATTGTAAATAATGAACAAAAACAAGAACCTACTGAAAAAAATCCTGAAGATGAAAAAGAAGATCAGGAAGGCGTTTTGAAAATTGAATTAAATAAAAAGGAAATTCTATTCAGTTAAATTAAGCTTGAAATCTCAAGTTTATATATTGCAACGTTACTCTGTAGGAAGGCGGATAAATAGCCGTCTTCCGAAAACCTAAAATAATAGGGGTTTTTATGAAAAAGATTATTTTAAGTTTAGCGTTAACGTTTTGTTTTAGTTTAGGGCTGTTTTGCCCTATTTATAACGTTAGTGCAAAAACTTATTCTTCCGGTGAAGACATTGAAGTAGAACTTAAAAACGTTGATTTAACGCCTTACGTTGAAGCAAATAAAACGGATATTATAACGTTATCTGAAGTAGGTTTTGGAACGGATGATTATAAACTTATTGTTTACGTTTTTAATCACGATAAGAAAAAACTTTCTAAAAATTCCGTTTCTAATAAAATCAACGTTGCTATAAAGTACGACGCAAATCAACAAGCGACAGAATATGATAATTTCTGTCTTAAGTACATAAGTTCAACGAAAGATGAACAAATTTATAAATTTTCTATTGTTGATAAAAACGACGTTCTTAAAAATTTAGCAACTGAAATGGAGTCTAAACATAAAGAACGTAGATATAACGTTGCAGGAGTTCAGTTATTCGAAGTCGGCAAGCAAAATGCGCACGACAATAAAGTTGCTAAAGGTTATATCTACTCTGGCGATAAAAACGAATTAAAAGTAAAAGGTATTGAAACTATTCAACTTGAAGTTCACCCGGTTTATTATAGGACTCAAACTTCAGATATCGCTGGCGCACAAAATCAACTTAATTCCGTTTATTTTTCAATTCCGAATAAGTATTTAGAAGATAACTTCAATTTAGTTTCAGTAAAATGTGAGTGGTATGAGTACGAACTCGATTCCGCTATTGTAGTTGATGGTGAGGAATTATTTAACAGATTAAACGAAGTTAAAGGTGAAATTGCCATAAGAGGCGATTCTAGATATCCTGTTTTAACTTCTGAGATTAAAACGACGGACACTCTAGTTCCTAGTTCATCCTGTTATTGGTCGTATAATTGGACAGGTCCATTTCAAACTTCGAATACAACTACTGAACGTATAACGTTATTATTCAATAAGGATAAAGGCGAGGCGGTTACTTCAGAAGAAGTAAAAGATGCTATTTATGACTATAGTTCAAGTTATGTTAAAGGCGTTATTCAAGGTAAAAACGGACAAGTTTCAGCTGATTTATTCAAAGGCAGTATTGAAGAGTTAAATAACAGCCATAAAACTAAAGAAATTTTTATAACCGATGAATATAATCTATTGAGTTATTCAGATACGCATAATTGGTGGCAATCGTTTTGGCAATACGGATTTAATGCTCCGGATGATGAAGAAAGTAAAAAAGATATTCAGGCAATTTACAAAGTAGAAGATAAAGACGTATTAACAAACGTTTCGGAAAACTTATTGATTGAACCGGTTTACGTTGAAGATTTTGCCAAATATTATAGTAAAGAAAAATTAGAGGGAAAAAGCACGCATATATTACGTTTTGCCAATAGTTATTACAAAGCAGTTGATTTTACTTATGGCGATGATCGTTTAGGACCAGTAACGTCTGGTTTCGTAGCCTGGGAAACGGTATATTTTGATTTTGACGTTATTCATCTAGGTTTTTCTAACGGTGAAGAAACTTTAATAGTTCCTGTTGTTGCCGATCCTGTTGATTTAGTAGGTGGCTTAAATTGGCCAACTTCTCCTGATAACAATTGGATATGGTGGTTAATCGGCGCAATTGCCGTGTGTGCAGTTATAGGTTTAGTAGCATTTTCTAGGGAGGGTAAGTAATATGTTCAGTTCATTTATGGTTTTACTAATTTCTATATTATTCAGAGTTTTTTTTGGACGTTTATCCTTAAAATATACTTGGATGGGAGATTGGATTCCTTGGCTTAACTGGATAATTATAGGATGTGCTGTATTATTCTTAACGTTCATAGTAATAAAAATCGTTAAAGAAATAATAGGATGATTACGGTTGTTTGTGGGCTTCCGGGCGTTGGCAAGTCGTCATTAATGGTAAAGTTTATGCGCGATATTTATTTTACTGAAGGGAGAGCGTTATTAAAGCAATCTCAAAGTCAAATAATGATGGAAAATATGCGCAGACAAACGCCTTTGACTTTACCTACTAAAGTTCCTATTTATAGTGACTATGAAGTTACTTTTAAAGTAGGATATGAAAAATTCTTTTCAACGTATTTTATAAACGGTTTTTATTACGGTATGAAAAATAACGACGTTGAAACTATACCTGTTGTTCCTTGCTCAAAAGTTTTTTTGAGTGAGGTTCAACGTTATTATGATAGTCGAAAGAGTAAATCATTACCCGACTGGGTTTCAAGAAATTATGAAATGCACCGTCATTACGGTTTAGACGTATATATGGACTTGCAAAGAATTGGTCTATTAGACTTAAATATTCGTGATTTATCCGCAAGGATAATTGAAGTTTGTAAAATGGAACACGAATATAATTCTCAAGGCTTTATTGCTGGAACTACTTGGACGTGCCACGAGTTTGATAATTGGGAAACTTTTGATAGTTACTTAAACGGTAAAAAGGTAAAAGTAAATACGGTTAAACACGTTTACCGTGGAAATATTTTTAAAACTTATAATAGTTACGCATATCAAAGTGAATTTTTTCCCGATGAAGAAAGTGACTTTTTATATCTTGAGCATAAAGGTCAAGTGGGTTCAGTTGCTTACGTGCAAGAAAAATTAAGAAAGTACTACGAGTTTTCTATGCCTGATGGCTATAGAAATGGGGGCGAACATGTTAAACGAATTAGGACGGCTTAACGAATTATTTTTTAGGCTTTACGGCGAAGTATATGAAAATACTGAATTGCTATCAAAAAAACAGGCTGACTATATGATGGAAAGACTGTTTGATCAGTATAAAAGCGAATATCAAAAATTGTTTATTGAAAAGGATATTGAAGATAAACAAGCGTTATTCCTTTTGAAAAAGCGCCGTAAAGGTTACGTTCCGTTTAGTTTCTTATTTTGGAAGAATAAAGCGTTTAAGTTGTTTAGGTCTCAAATCACTAAAGAACTCGATGAATATTTTAATTACAAGTTTGAAGAACTTGAAAAAGCTAAACAAACTTTTAATTTAGAATTTCCTGAAGAAAATATCGAAGACGTGACTGAAGAGCAACTTCTCGAAGAAGATAACGTTGAAGAAAATCCTTTAGAAATTGAAGATATAACGGAGTGATTTATGGCACTTAGTGAATTTAGATGGAATAAAAAAAGACAACATTATAGTTATCTTTTCAAAAAGTTGGGAGATTATCGAAAAAATATTCTTTTGTCTACTAAACCGAAGGTTATTGATAAGAGAAAAAATAAAGAAGCTAGTAATATAAAATTATATAAACATCCAAATTCTAATTCAAATAAAGTAGTTTATGCTATACCTAAAGTTTATGTAGACCATTATTCTTCTTTTGATAATCGTACATATAATTGGAATTTTCACAAATTTGATAAACGTAATATTAAAAAGATTAAAAAAGGTAAAATTAAACAAAAATTTAATTTTACTAAATAAAAAAAAGAATTGACGATAAAATGCACTTAAGCAAAAATCAGCCAATTCTTATATTTCCAACGATGAACTCACTTAAGAGCATTATCAGTTGGTAATATTATTATATGCAATTTTATAAAAATTGTCAATTGAAATTTAAAAAAAGAGCCAAATGGCTCTTTTTTAATTGATTCCAAGTTTATCAAAGAAAAACTTATCTCTATTTTCTATGTCTGAATCAGTCATTATGATTACAGTTTTATTATTTTGTTTGTAAATATTTTCAGTGTATTCTCTTTTTCTTAAATATGGTTTATTTGTTAGTTCGCAGTACTCTATGTAAACGTTATGGTCTGGCAAAAAGAAGTCTGGATGAAGAACTTTTGTTTCTTCATTTTCTTTATAAAAGAAGTCTGGTTCATACACAACTCTTATTTTTTTCATAAAGAACCAATCGCTAATCATTGATTCAGCTCTTGACCTAACCCAAACTCCATCTGAACATTTTATTTTTTTATTACCATATTCATCTAAAATTTGTGTTGCGTTACAATTAGTTATTCTAATATCTACACTTTTTTCGTGATATTTTTTCCAACATTTTAAGCAAAAGTGTTTTCCATTAGATGGCTCACCACAAATTATACAAGTAAGTTCGTTTTCTGGCTTTATTTCTTTAATTTTTTTACACTCACAAACAACGTCTTTTTCGTTCCATTTGCCACAATCAGGGCATTGAATTATTTCACCTTTATTTGCTTGCATACCATGTTTACGGCATAAGCCGTCTTTTCTAGCTTTACCCATATAAACATTAGTTGGTTCACCACAAATGGGGCAACAAAGTTGTTCTGACATAATAATTCTCCTTAAATAAAAAATGCACTCTCCGAAGAGAGTGCACCAACGTATCTCTCTTTGGAAATTAGTTGCTCATACTCATTTCATCATAAGGTAAAGAGAGATACCGTTTACAGATAGTATCCCTATGATGAAACTTAATTGTATGAGCAGTTTCATTATACTCTTGATACTACGTTTTGTCAATATTAAAACTCTTTGTTATTTGATTTTTTAGGTCTACCAAGTTTAGGAACGAGGTTGTTCTCTCGTAGGTAATGCATATAGTCTTTGTATTCCTGGCAGTAGCCGTTACATTTAATTTTTTTACAATTTAAGCAAATCTTATATTGAAGAGATAAATCATAAGTATTCATAAAATCTACTCCTTTTAAACAATTAAGTTTCAACGTTGGGAACGACCTAGAAAGATACGTTGTCGTAATTTTCTAGTATAGCCATTACCAATAATTGAGCAAGCCTATCAATATCGTAATATCTAAGAGCTTCAGAGATTTCACATAAGTCTAAACGTAGACTTTTTGTAATCTCTTTAATTTCAATTTCTTCTTCGGTGTTACAAAGTTTGTTTCTAATTTCGTCAATAGTTTCCCCGGTTATAACGGATAAACGAGCTTTACCCTTTGTAACTGTAATTACTCTAAATGCTTTCATAAGTACTCCTTGCCTAAACGGCTCTAAAATTATTCACGGTTACCGTATAAAAGGTACACGGCGTGCCGTGTACCTTCTTAACGGATTAACTTCACTCTTAAGGATAAAAGTCAAGCGGTGCCGAAGGTAGAGACCGAATTTTGTTTTAGTATAAAGGTAAAATGTCGGAGTGTCTAAGTTGCAAATAAGACAACTGTATTTATTTGACTACTTACCGCTTTACTTTTAGCATTATGAGTGACACTCAATATAGACTAAAATCCATATTAGATAGTAAGATAATGATAGCAAGTGTTGCCCTTCTTTAACAATTTATTATGTCAGAAGGGTGGGCTTGGGATAATAATAAAAACAGTTAAATAAGTAATTTACCTTTATATTAGCCTATTCTTTCGCAGTAGTAAGAGAACGTAAATCCGCCTATGCCGTTGTAGTCTACGTTATTGTAAATCGTATCACCATTTTTATCATCAAGTCTAATGAACTCTTTATAGTGTTCGATAGCAAAGTCTAAAGCCGAACTAAATGAATTAAAGTTATGATACCAATAATCGTAATAGGTTTTATCTTGAAGAATTACTTTATACATAAGTCACTCCTTTATTTTTTTGCAATATTTAGGTTTAAACCAAACGTTAAATCCGTCCATTTCTGCATAACATACTTTTTCTACTTCTTTACGTTTTTCTAATTCTGTTTTAATGCTTTCATAACCAAATTTTTCGTAATATTTGTAATTGTTAGCTTCATTTAATCTAAAAGCTATATCTACGAAATTTTTTTTAATGTTTTGTAAATCTTCATAGATATAAAAAATTGCTTGTTCTTCAACCGTTAAACTTACGTCGTTATCGGTTTTTAATATACTAGAACGTCGTTCTTTGATGCTTATAATTTCTTCGTTGGATAACATATATATCTCCTTCTTTGAACGGCAATTAATTTTAATTAGTGACTTTCGAGTAGAAAGTGCACGCGTGCCGTGTGCTTTCTTAACCAGTAAATATTACGAATAAGTATAAAAGTCAAGAGGTGCCGAAGGTAGAGACCGATTTTTGTTTTGCTTGCAAAGGCAAAAAGTCGGAGTGTCTATACGATAAAAAAGACAACTGTATTTTTTTAATCGTATACCCTCTTTACTTTTAGACTTAGACGTATCACATATAAAAGAAGTTAATCCATATAATATTTTAGGGTATGGACTTACGTGAGTAAGAGGGATTGACAAAGTGCGGTTAATATGCTAAACTACTTTTTGGGTGGTTTAGCCGTCGTTTTATCAATTAGTGCTAGTAATTGATTTACGATTTGTAAAATTATGAGAACTAGTCTCAGTAGTTCCATAA
>SVHZ01000036.1 GCA_015055525.1 Clostridiales bacterium | reverse complement strand
CCCTGGTCAAAAACTACGAACCTTTGGTTCAATTACCAAAGGCAACAAAAGAGTGGTGTGCCGCCGGTCGGAATTTGACCAAACCCCTAAAGGGGAACCCCTGGTCAAAAACTACGAACCTTCGGTCCGCTTCCGACCTAGGAAAACAAAAAAGAGAGATAGCGAATACTATCTCTCTTTTTTGGTGCCGCCGGTCGGAATCGAACCGACACGGTATCGCTACCGCGGGATTTTGAGTCCCGTGCGTCTGCCAGTTTCACCACGGCGGCATTTAATTGTTGATTTTTTTTGCAAGTTGTGGCATACTTAATATGTAACAATCAAGCATTAACATAATAACATAGTATTTTCAAAAATGCAATTGTTTTTTATTAGATAAAAGGTGATTTTATGGATAAACTTGTCTTAATCGATGGAAACAGTTTAATAAATAGGGCGTTTTACGCTATCGGCCCGTTAACGGATAAGAGCGGTCAGCCGACTAATGCTGTATTTGGCTTTGTAAATATGCTTATCAAAGTTATATCGGATATTAAGCCTAAATATATGCTCGTTGCTTTTGACGTTCACGCAAAAACTTTCCGCCACAAGATGTTTGACGATTATAAGGGTACTAGAAAGCCTATGCCTGAAGATTTGCGCCCGCAAATACCCCTTCTTAAAAAAGTTCTCGAAACTATGGGCGTGTCAACTTTTGAACTTGCTGGTTTTGAGGCTGACGATATTATTGGTACGCTTGCAAAGAGATATAAGGGCGAAACTGTAATTTTAACGGGTGATAAGGATAGTTTTCAACTCGTTGACGAGTCTACTTCCGTTTATTTTACCAAGCGTGGTATAACCGATACCGAAATTTATTCATTTGATAATTTTACTGAAAAAACGGGAATAACCCCGTCGCAAGTGATTGAACTCAAAGCGCTTATGGGCGATAGTTCTGATAATATACCAGGTATTCCCGGTGTTGGCGAAAAAACTGCGTTATCTCTCGTTCAAAAATACGGTAATTTAGAAAATATTTATCAAAACCTTCAAGATTTTAAGGGCAAGCAACTTGAAAAGATTGAAAACGGCAAAGATAGCGCTTATCTTTCAAGAACGCTTGCAACGATTAATACTTTAGTTGAAATTCCTATTAAGATTGAAGATGCGACTTTTTCTTTTCCGTTTGATGAAAAAGTTAAGAGATTATTTTCAGATCTTGAATTTCGTGGCATATTAAAACGCTCGGAATTGTTTTTAGAATCTGAAGCTCAAGATGAAGTTAACCTTACGAACGTTGAAATAAAACAAATTAAAAATAGTGAAGAATTACACGGCGTTTTGCAAGGTAAAGATTTCTCCTTTTCAATAAGCGGTGATTTTAATATCTATATAGGTAACGGAGTAGAGTACGCTATAAAAATTAAAGAGTCTTTCTTTGACGACGGGTTTGATTTTTACGAGGCGTTAAATTTACTTAAACCCTATTTTGAAGATGAAAACGTAACTATAACCGCGTATTCGAGAAAAAGGCTTGACGATTTGCTTTTTGAGCAAGATATTATTCTAAAAGCAAAGGTTATAGACGTTGATATTTTAAGGTATTTATGTGATTTTTCAGGTAAAGAAGAATCGTTTGAAAATACTTTATACTACTATAATCTCAATGAAAAAACGCCCGCATATTCTCTTTCGGTTCTTGCTGAAAGGTTTATAAAGCAAGTAAAAGAAGAAAATATCGAAGAACTTTATTACGACGTTGAACTTCCGCTTTCTAAAATTTTAACCGATATTGAAAGGCAGGGTTTCAAAGTTGATATTTCAGCCCTTGAAAAGGTGGGGGACGAGTATCGCAAAGAGTTGAGTTCAATCCTTGCAAGGATAAAGGAATTTGCAGGCGAAGACGTTAATCCCAATTCTCCAAAGCAATTAGCAAGCCTTTTGTTTGAAAAGTTAGGGCTTAAACACGGCAAGAAAAATAAGAGCGGTAGTTATTCAACTAATGCCGAGCAACTTGAAGAACTTCAAAACGAGCATCCGATTATCCCGCTTATTTTAAGGCATAGAACTATTCAAAAACTTTTATCTACTTACGTTGACGCTATCAAGGCTCTTGCTGTAAAAGATAACGGGCTTGTTCACACTTCTTTCAATCAAACCTTAACTCAAACGGGTAGGCTTTCTTCAAAAGAGCCCAATTTACAAAATATTCCTATTAGAGATGAAGAGGGTTCTAAACTTAGAAAATTCTTTATTCCAAGAAGTGAAAACGGCGTGTTGATTGACGCTGACTACTCACAAATAGAACTTAGGCTTTTAGCGCATTTTTCAAAATGCCAAAAGCTTATCGATGCGTATAATAGGGGAGATGATATTCACTCTATAACTGCAAGCCAAGTGTTTAACGTTCCGTTAGATAGCGTAACTAGTGATATGCGCAGAAAAGCAAAGGCGGTAAACTTTGGTATAATTTACGGAATTAGCGAATACGGGCTTTCAAAGAATATTAAGTGTTCCGTAAAAGAAGCGAGCGAGTATATCAAAAAATATTTTGAAACGTATCCCGAAGTCAAAGAGTATATGAATTCAAACGTAAGTTACGCGCGTGAACACGGTTACGTTTCAACACTTTTAGGTAGAAGAAGATATATAAAAGAGATAAACGCTCAAAACTTCCAACTTAGATCTTTTGGCGAGCGCGCCGCTATGAATATGCCTCTTCAAGGCAGTAGCGCAGACGTTATAAAGATTGCAATGGTAAAGGTTTACGAGAGATTAAAAAAGGAGTGCCCAAGCGCAAAACTTATTCTTCAAGTACACGATGAATTGATTATAGACGCATTAGAAAAAGATAGTGAAATAGCGTCGAAAATCTTAAAAGAAGAAATGGAAAACGCTTGTCAACTTTCCGTTCCTCTCACGGTTGAGTGTAAGATAGGCAAAACTTGGTACGAAGCAAAATGAGAAATAAAATTATAGCGATAACGGGTGGGATTGGCTGTGGAAAATCTACCGTTATCAGTTTAATTGAAAAACACGGTTACCCCGTTATATCGGCAGATGAAACTTATAAGAAACTACTTGAAGACAAAGAGTTTGTTCGCGGTGTTCATTTAAGTGTTGGGCTTGACGTTGATAGCCCCGTACTTTTGCGTGAAGAAGTTTCAAAAATCGTTTTTAATAACGCTGAAAAACTCAAAGACTTAAATAGTTTTACTCATAAAAAAATTATGGAAAAAATGTTTGAAGAAAGTGTTGGGAAAAGGGTTGTTTTTCACGAAGTTCCCTTGCTTTTTGAAAGCGGTTATCAAGATAGATACGACCGAGTTTTGATAGTTAAGCGTTCAAAGAATTTGCGTATTGAAGGTCTAAAAATTCGAGGGCTTTCAATAGATGAAATAAATAAACGCATAGAAAATCAAATAGATTATGAAAAAATCGACGGTTTTGAACATACTGTTATTATTAACGACGGAAGTTTAGAAGAACTTTCCGCAAAGGTAAAGGCAGTATTAAATGAAATTCTCGATTAAAAAAATAATAATTTTAATAATAGTATTTTTTATATTACTAACTCTTGTTTTGTTTTATTTAGAAGTTGGCAATTATAAAAAATACTATTTTTATTGCCGTGAAATTTGTTTGGAAAAAGATATTGACGTTTCGCTTGTTTTAGCCGTTATTAAAACTGAAAGTTCTTTTGATGAAAACGCCGTTTCAAGTAAAGGGGCGGTGGGGCTTATGCAACTTATGCCGTCAACTGCTAATTATATCGCAAAGAAAGTTAATTTTAATGAACGGATCGATTTGTTTAATCCTCAAACTAATTTATACCTAGGGATATGTTATCTTGAATATTTGATTAAAAAATACGATGATGAGATGGTTGTTCTCGCCTCGTATAACGCTGGGGAAACCAGAGTGAAAAGTTGGATAACTAACGGAGAACTTAATATTCCCATAAAAGAAACTAAAAACTATATAAAACGAGTAAATAGGCGCAGGAAACTCTATGATATTTTAATATAAAAAAATTATTTATGATAATTGCTTAAAAAATTAAAAAAACCGTTTATTTTATTTTAATTATATGTTAAAATAAATAATAAAGATAAAATGGGGGAATGGGCTTTATGAATAAGAGTGAAAGAAAGTTTATATTAAAAAGCCCGTATAGTCCCACGGGCGATCAGCCAAAGGCGATAGAGTCTTTAACCGAAGGGGTTTTGGACGGGCTTAAAACTCAAGTATTAGTCGGTGTTACGGGTAGCGGTAAAACGTTTACAATGGCTAACGTTATAAATAACGTTCAACGCCCAACGCTCGTTATTGCCCATAATAAAACTCTCGCTGCTCAACTTTGCAACGAGTTTAGAGAATTTTTTCCTGAAAACGCAGTAGAATATTTCGTTTCTTATTACGACTATTATCAACCTGAATCATATCTTCCCGCGTCTGACACTTATATTGAAAAAGACCTTTCTATAAACGATGAGATTGATAAACTTCGCCACAGCGCAACGAGCGCGCTAGGCGAAAGGAACGACGTTTTAGTTGTTGCATCTGTAAGTTGTATTTATGGTCTTGGTGCTCCCGAAGAATATTACCGCTTAGCAGTTTCATTGAGAAAGGGCGAAGTTTACGATAGGGACGAGCTTATGAGAAAACTCGTTTCAATTCACTACGAAAGGCGCGATATTGATTTTCAAAGAAGTTCGTTTAGAGTTAGGGGGGATATAGTAGATATTTTCCCTGCGTCTAATACCGAAACGGCTATAAGAGTAGAGTTTTTTGGCGACGAGATTGATAGGATAACTGAAATTCAGTTTTTAACGGGCGAGCCAATTTCCGAACTTAAACACGCCGTTATTTTTCCCGCGAGCCACTACGCCGTTGGAACGGAAGTTTTGCAAAACGCTTTGAAAGTTATAACCAAAGATATGGAAGATGAAGTCAAAGCGCATTATGATAACGATAAACTTTTAGAGGCTCAAAGGCTTAAACAGAGAACGTCTTACGATATCGAGATGATGAGTGAGATAGGCTATTGTAGTGGCGTTGAAAATTACAGTAGGTATTTTGACGGTAGAAGTCCGGGCGAGCCACCGTTTACTCTCATTGATTATTTCCCGGAAAACTTTTTGTTGTTTATCGATGAAAGTCACATGACGATACCTCAACTTAGAGCGATGTATAACGGGGATAGGTCGAGAAAGCAAAACCTTGTAGATTACGGGTTCAGGCTTAAATCGGCTTATGATAATAGACCGCTTAAATTTGAAGAGTTTGAAAAGAGAATAAATCAAATAATATGCGTTTCGGCAACCCCTGGTCCTTATGAAACTGAACTTGCAGATAATTTTGCCGAGCAAATAATTAGGCCGACTGGGCTTATCGATCCCGAAGTTGAAGTTAGAAAAATCGAAGGGCAGATTGACGACCTTGAAGGGGAAATCAATAAAGTTATATCAAGTGGTGGAAGAATACTCGTTACCACTCTTACGAAAAAGACGGCGGAGAGTTTAACCGAATTTCTTAAAGAGCGCGGTGTTAAAACCCGCTATATGCACAGCGACGTTGACACTTTGGAAAGAATAGACATTATTCAAGAACTTCGCCGAGGGGAGATTGACGTTTTAGTCGGCATCAACCTTTTAAGAGAAGGTCTTGATATTCCCGAAGTTAAACTCGTTGCAATTCTCGATGCGGATAAAGAAGGTTTCCTCCGTAGCGATACCGCTCTTATTCAAACGATAGGTAGAACTGCTCGTAACGCGGAAGGCAGAGTTATTATGTATGCTGACGTTATGACGGGTAGTATGAAACGCGCTATCGATGAAACTAATAGAAGAAGAGAAATTCAAAAGGCGTACAATAAAGAACACGGCATAACGCCTAAAACTATTATCAAAGACGTTAAAAACACGATAGAGATAACTAGAAAGATAGATAAAACAAAGGATATAAAACTCAAAGATATTCCCGAAGAAATTGAAAAGTTGAAAGCGCTTATGAAAATAGCGTCTAATAGTCTTGATTTTGAAAGGTGCATAGAACTTAGAGATACAATATCCGCATTGAAAAAGAAGTTAAGGAACTAAAATGGCAGATAAGATTGTTGTTAAAGGAGCAAAACAGAATAACCTAAAAAACGTAACCGTAGAAATACCGAGAGATAAACTCGTTGTGTTTACGGGTCTTTCAGGTAGTGGAAAATCTACGCTTGCCTTCGATACCATTTTTGCCGAAGGTCAAAGAAAGTATATGGAGAGTTTGTCAAGTTACGCTCGCCAATTTTTAGGTCAAATGGAAAAGCCAGACGTAGATATTATAGAAGGTTTATCTCCCGCAATATCAATCGACCAAAAAACCACTTCAAATAATCCGCGTTCAACAGTTGGAACGGTTACTGAAATTTACGATTATTTTAGACTTCTTTTTGCAAAAATAGGTATTCCTCATTGTCCTGAGTGCGGTAGGGAAATTCGCCGTCAAACGGTAGATGAAATCGTTGATAAAGTTCTTTTGTTTGAGCAAGGCTCTAAAATTTTAATCAACGCTCCCGTAGTTCGCGGAAGAAAAGGCGAATTTGAAAAACAGCTCGAAGGATATAAAAAATCGGGATATGCAAGAGTTTCGATAGACGGTCAAGTTTACGATTTATCCGAAAAAATTAAACTTGAAAAAAACATAAAACACGATATAAGCGTCGTTATCGATAGGCTTATCATTAAAGACGGTATTCAAAAAAGACTTACAGACAGTATTGAAAATGCTATAAAACTTGCAAATGGTTTAGTTGTGGTTTCGGTAAACGGAGAAGATCATCTTTTTTCTACCGATTATGCTTGTCCTATTTGCGGTGTTTCCCTTCCTGAAATTGAGCCGAGATTGTTCTCGTTTAACAATCCTTTCGGCGCTTGCCCAGACTGTAAGGGGTTGGGTTACAAAATGACCGTTGACGAGAATTTGGTTATAGGCGATACTTCTCGTTCGTTAAACGACGGTGCGCTCACAATTACCGGCTGGAATTTAGATACGGGTAGAATGGCGCACATGTATTTTAGTTCGCTTGCCAAGTATTACGGTTTTTCTTTGGATACGCCTATCAAAGATTTACCCAAAGATATTCTTAACCTTTTGCTCTACGGCAACAACGGCGAAAAGATTGAAATGAAATATAATACTCGTACCTTTAGCGGTAGTTTCAATTCGAGTTACGAAGGCGTTATTCCAAACTTGGAACGCCGTTATAGAGAAACTACTTCAGATTACACTAAGAGTGAAATAGAAAGGTATATGTACTCGCTCCCGTGCAAAACTTGCGGTGGTAAAAGATTGAAAAAGGAAGCGTTAGCAGTTACTGTTGGCGGTCTTTCTATTGATAAAGTGTGCGATATGAGTGTGGATAAGATTTACGAGTTTATTGAAAATCTTAATCTTTCAGAAACGGAAAAACTCATATCTAAAGCCATTATAAAGGAAATAAAGGCAAGGCTTAACTTTTTAAGAGAAGTAGGGCTTAACTACTTAACTTTATCTAGGAACGCGGGTTCGCTTTCTGGTGGCGAAGCGCAGAGAATTAGGCTTGCAACTCAAATAGGTAGCGGTCTTACGGGCGTTTTGTACATTTTAGACGAGCCTAGTATTGGCCTTCATCAAAGAGATAATCAAAGGCTTATATCTTCGCTCAAAAAACTGCGCGATTTAGGTAACACCTTAATCGTCGTAGAGCACGATGAAGACACTATAAGGTCTGCTGACCATATCGTAGATATAGGTCCTCAGGCTGGCGTATTTGGTGGCGAAGTTGTTTATTCTGGGGGCGTTATAGGTCTTAAAGATTGCGAAAATTCCTTTACTTCCGATTATCTTTACGGTAGAAAGAAAATTGAAGTTCCGCCGATTAGAGTGCAAAAAACGGATAGGCTTTTGTCAGTTAAAGGCGCTAAGCAAAATAACCTTAAAAATATTGACGTTGATTTTCCGGTCGGCTTGATAACTGCGGTTACGGGTGTTTCGGGTAGCGGAAAGAGTTCGCTTATAAACGAAGTTTTATATCCCGTCGCGGCGGACGTTTTGAATAAGGCAAAGGTTAGAAAGGGCGATTACGACGAGATTTTAGGTCTTGAACACTTTGATAAAGTAATAGCGATAGATCAATCTCCTATCGGTAGAACTCCGAGAAGTAATCCTGCAACGTATACCGGCGTATTCACTTATATAAGAGAATTGTTTGCGTCCACTATCGATGCAAAGGAAAGGGGATATACTGCTGGTCGTTTTAGTTTCAACGTTCAAGGCGGTAGATGCGAGCATTGTTCGGGCGACGGTATAATTACTATATCGATGCACTTTTTACCCGACGTTTTCGTTCCTTGCGAAGTGTGCAAAGGAAAGAGATATAACCGTGAAACTTTAGAAGTAAAATATAAAGGTAAAAATATATCCGACGTTTTAGATATGACTATTGACGAGGCGACTGATTTCTTTGAAAACGTTCCTAGAATTTATTCAAAGATAAAAACTCTAAAAGACGTTGGTCTTGGATATATAAAACTCGGTCAACCCGCAACTACGCTATCTGGTGGCGAAGCGCAAAGAGTTAAACTTGCAACGGAACTTTCCAAGCGTTCAACGGGTAAAACTTTGTATATTTTAGACGAGCCTACAACGGGGCTTCACACGCACGACGTAAAGAAACTTATAAATATTCTTTACAAACTGCGTGACGGCGGTAATACCGTTATTGTAATCGAACACAACCTTGACGTTATTAAGACTGCTGATTATATCGTCGATTTAGGTCCTGAAGGTGGCGACGGTGGCGGAACGATAGTGGCAAGTGGAACTCCTGAAGAAGTTAGTGAAAACCCGAATAGTTTTACGGGTGAATTTATAAAAAAGGTTTTAGAAAACTGATATGATAAGAGACGAATTTATTAAACAGAAAAAAGAGAAGAAATTATCATCAAGAGCGATGGAGAAAATTCGCTCTATGGGAGAGCGCGCGTATTACGTTACGGAGATAAATAAACTTTCAAACTTAAAACGAACTTGTAAGTTCTCCGCGATAGTAATGCTTATATTATTGATAGTTGTAACCTTAACGCTATTGATTCCGCTTATTATGTACAAAAAATTCGTTGCAGATATGCTAACTTCGGTAATAATTTTAGGTGTGTTTTGGCTGATAGAGATATTGTGGCTCGCGTTGTTTTCGCCACTTATCACAAAGAAAATTAGGTTTTGCACCGTAGAGTACGAAAGAGTTAAAAATAGCGAAATTGCTAAGCAAAAAAATATATATGAAAAAATGAACAAGTGAGGAAATATTTATGTTAGGATTAAAAAACGTTAACGCATACGTAGAAGGGAAAGGTTTTATCAAAACTGATATTGCAATAGACGGTGGTAAAATATCTGCAATTGCCGATAAGGTTGTTGATTTAGAACTTATCAAAGTTGATGAGAACGCAATCGTAGTTCCGGGATTTATTGACGAGCATATTCACGGCGCGTTCGGTGCAGACGCTATGGACGGAAGTGTAAAGGCTCTTTCAGATATAGCAAACGCCGTTGCAAGCGAAGGAACGACGGGGTTTTTAGCAACTACTATGACTCAAAGTCCTGAAAATATAAAAAATGCTCTTTCAGCGGTGAAAGAATATATCGAAAGTAACTGTGAAAACGGTGCGGAAGTTATCGGCGTTCACTTAGAAGGTCCGTTTATTTCTCCAAAGCACGTTGGAGCGCAACCGCTTGAATACGTTGCAACGCCTTCTAAAGAAACTATGAAAAAGTACGTTGAGTATTCTGGTGGTAACGTTAAAATCGTTTCTCTTGCTCCCGAAGTTGAAGGGGCTGAAGAACTCATTAAGTACCTTAGAGAAAACGGAATAGTTGCATCTATCGCGCACACGGGCGCTAAATATAAAGATTGCGAAAACGCTATCAAATGGGGTATGACTAACGTTACTCATACTTATAACGCTCAAAGCGGTCTTCATCATAGAGACGTTGGCGTCGTAGGTAGTGCGTTGTTGTTTGATGAACTTTCTTGCGAACTTATCTGCGACCTTATTCACGTTAGCGCTCCTGCGATAAAACTCGTTGTTAAGAATAAAAAGTCGGATAAAGTAATACTTATAACAGACGCTATGAGAGCAAAGCACCTTCCCGATGGGGAAAGTGAACTCGGCGGTCAACTCGTTATCGTTAAAAACGGCGAGGCAAGGCTCGTTGACGGAACGCTTGCCGGTAGCGTGTTAAAAATGAACAACGCAGTTAAAAACGTAGTTGAAAGCGTTGGTCTTTCTCTTGAAACGGCTATTGAATTTGCAACTGCAAACCCTGCTAAAAACCTTGGAATTTACGATAAAGTAGGTTCGATTAAAGAGGGAAAGAGAGCGGACTTTGCAATTCTTAATAAAGATACTTTTGAAGTTTTGGCAACTATTAGAAACGGAAAGATTATTTATAAAAAGTAAGGAGTAATTATGGATTACAAAAAAGCGTACGGCACTTGGCTTGAAAGTCTTAAAGAAAGTGAAAAACAAGAACTTTTAGCAATTGTGGACGATGAAAAGGAAATAGAATATCGTTTTGGCGCTGAATTGCAATTTGGAACGGCGGGCATGCGTGGAATTATAGGTTTTGGAACTAATATGATGAACGTCTATACCGTTAAAAGGGCAACGAAGGGTTTAGCGGAGTATATTAAAACGCTTGGTAAAACCGCTATGAAACGCGGTGTTGCAGTTTCGTACGACACTAGAAGAAATTCTGACGTTTTCGCATTGGCAACCGTTGGGGTTTTACTTGCAAACGGAATAAACGTTAAAATTTTCAAAAATCCAAGTCCCGTTCCTATGCTTTCTTTTGCGGTGAGAAGTCAAAACGCTATAGCAGGCGTTATGATAACCGCGAGCCATAATCCAAAGGAATACAACGGTTATAAAGTTTACGGGGAAGACGGCGCTCAAATGTCACCCGAAGCAACTAAAAAGGTGGTTGAGTTTATAGCAAAGCAAGAAGATTATTTTAATATTGATTGCGTTGAATATAACTCAATCGTTAAAATGAAAGGGGTTAAGATTTTAGATAAGGCGTTTATGAATAAATACGTAAACGGTCTTCTTAAATTATCTCTTTCAAAAACTGCCGTTAAAAAATATGGTGACAAACTTAAAATAGTTTACACTCCACTTCACGGAACAGGTTTTGCTCCCGTTACTAAGGTTTTAGATAAACTTGGAATAAAGGTAAACGTAGTAAGCGAGCAGATTAAACCTGACCCCGAATTTTCAACCGTTGAAGTTCCAAATCCCGAAAATAAAGAGGCGATGACGTTAGGCGTTAAACTCGCTTGCGATATTGGGGCAGACGTTGTTTTTGGTACCGACCCCGATAGTGATAGATTGGGCGTTGCCGTAAAGGATAGCGACGGTAATTTTATAAATTTAAGTGGTAATCAAGTAGGCGTACTTTTAACCGATTACGTTTTACGAAGGCTTTCATCTGAAAATAAACTTCCAAGTGACGGCGCGGTAATTAAGAGTTTCGTGTCAACCGATATGGTAAAACCGATTTGCGAAAATTACGGAGTTAGATTATTAGAAGTCCCCGTAGGGTTTAAGTTTATCGGTGAAAAGATTAAAAATTTTGAAGAGAATAGGAACGGAACTTTCTTGTTTGGTTTTGAAGAGAGTTGCGGATATCTTCGCGGAACGCACGCAAGAGACAAAGACGCGGTTGTTGCAAGTATGCTCTTTGCTGAAATGGTGTGTTATTACGAATACGTTGGAACGAGCGTACATAAAGTTTTAACCGAATTATATGAAAAATACGGTTATGTTATAGATAAAACCGTATCCGTAGCATATAAAGGCTTATCCGCTATGAGCGATATGGCGAAAGTGGTTGATAAAATTCGCTCGCAAACTTTTGAAGAAATCGGCGGATATAAAGTTCTTGCGGTTAGAGATTATTTAACGGGAAAAAGAATTGAAATCGGCGGTAAAATTGAAGATATAGAATATAATAATCTCAACTGCTTATATTTTGAGTTAGTTGGTGGCGGATTTATTTGTTTAAGACCGTCAGGCACAGAGCCCAAACTTAAAATATATTATTCAGTTGCAGGTAAAGATAAAGAAACGGCTATTAACTCCGTTGAAAACCTTATAAAAGCATTTTCTTCCGCATTATAAAATTAATTAAAAAAAATTCAAAAAAATTTCTATAAAATGGTTAAAAATGCTTGACTTATATTTTATTAAATGATATTATTTGTAGGCTGTCTGCTGATGATAGCAACAAGCTGTTGTGCTTGTTAACGTAGATTGACAACTGCATAGTAGTAAAACGTTTTACTTAGCGAAAGTTAAGTGAAATGTTTGACGAGAACAAAATAGTACAGAAGGCAAAAACGAAAAATATTCTAGAAATAGAGAGAGTTAATACGAAAGTATATGAATTCTAAAGTTCGTTTTGAATTTTTTGTGAGAGAGAAAAAAGACTGTATAGGACGTAAGTAGAAATACTTATGCAAAGAATAAGCTACAAAGAGCATACAGGAGGATGCCTTGGTACATGGCGCCGAAGAAGGACGTGACAAGCTGCGAAAAGCTACGGGGAGCTGCAAATGAGCGTAGATCCGTAGATATCCGAATGAGGGAACTCAATACAAGTAATGTTGTATTACACCGTAATGAATCCATAGTTACGAGTGAGGGAACCTGGGGAACTGAAACATCTAATTACCCAGAGGAAAAGAAAGAAAAAATCGATTCCGAAAGTAGTGGCGAGCGAAATTGGAAGAGCCCGAACCATGAGTAGAAATACTTATGGGGTTGCGATGTGTATGATTAAGGTTAGGAGAACATACCTAGAAAGGTAGGCCGAAGAGGGTAAAAGCCCCGTATTTAAAAACTGAGATTGACTAGCAACAACGAGTACGTCGAGACACGAGGAATCTTGACGGAAGATAGGAGGACCATCTCCTAAGGCTAAATACGACCATGTGACCGATAGAGTATAGTACCGTGAGGGAAAGGTGAAAAGAACCCCGGGAGGGGAGTGAAAAAGAACCTGAAACCGTATGCTTACAAGCAGACACAGCACGACTAAACGTGTGGTGTCGTACTTTTTGTAGAACGGGCCGGCGAGTTACGATGTGTGGCAGGTTAAGATATAAAGTATCGGAGCCGAAGCGAAAGCGAGTTTGAAGAGAGCGTTAAGTCTCACGTCGTAGACCCGAAACCGGGTGACCTATCCATGAGCAGGTTGAAGCAGCGGTAAAACGCTGTGGAGGACCGAACACACGCCTGTTGAAATAGTCGGTGATGACTTGTGGATAGCGGAGAAATTCCAATCGAACCCGGATATAGCTGGTTCTCCTCGAAATAGCTTTAGGGCTAGCGTTCTGAGAGATTACCGAAGGTAGAGCACTGTATAGGCTAGGGGGCTTCACGGTTTACCGAACCTTAACAAACTTCGAATGACGGATAATTGATTCAGAGCAGTCAGACGGTGACAGATAAGTGCCATCGTCAAAAGGGAAACAGCCCAGATCCACAGCTAAGGTCCCAAAGTACAGGTTAAGTGGTAAAGGATGTGTCATTGCATAAACAACCAGGATGTTGGCTCAGAAGCAGCCACACATTCAAAGAGTGCGTAATAGCTCACTGGTCGAGTGATGATGCGCCGAAGATTACCGGGGCTAAAACCTGACACCGAAGCTTGGGAATACCTGAATGGGTATTGGTAGAGGAGCAATGTATACGGGCAGAAGCCATAGCGGAAGCGGTGGTGGACTGTATACAAGAGAGAATGCCGGCATAAGTAGCGAGAGAGAGGCGAGAAACCTCTCCGTCGAAAGTCTTAGGTTTCCTGGGGAAGGTTCGTCCGCCCAGGGTAAGTCGGGGACTAAGTAGAGGCCGAAAGGCGTATATGATGACCAACTGGTAGATATTCCAGTACCACCGATGCACGCTTAAATGAAGCAGTGACACAGGAAGATAGTGAGACCGTGCGAATGGAAGAGTACGGCTAAGGCGAAGTACTGGCAGATAGTGAAGTACGTCTGTCATAAGGTATAGCGCTGATGGGGAGTGAAAATTAGTAACGAAGCTCATGAGTTTACACTGGCGAGAAAAGCTGCTAAATATGTGTTGAGGTGCCCGTACCGCAAACCGACACAGGTAGACGAGAAGAAAATTCAAAGACGAGCGGGAGAATCCTTGTTAAGGAACTCGGCAAAATGACCCCGTAACTTCGGGAGAAGGGGAGCCACAGCGATGTGGTCGCAGTGAAGAGGTCCAAGCAACTGTTTACCAAAAACACAGGTCTCTGCGAAATCGAAAGATGACGTATAGGGGCTGACGCCTGCCCAGTGCTGGAAGGTTAAGGGGAGATGTTAGGGTTAAACCGAAGCGTTGAACTTAAGCCCCAGTGAACGGCGGCCGTAACTATAACGGTCCTAAGGTAGCGAAATTCCTTGTCGGGTAAGTTCCGACCCGCACGAAAGGCGTAATGATTTGGACACTGTCTCAACAGGGAGCCCGGCGAAATTGTAGTATACGTGAAGATGCGTATTAACCCGCGACTGGACGGAAAGACCCCGTAGAGCTTTACTGTAGCTTGATATTGAAATTCGACATTGGATGCACAGGATAGGTGGGAGACTTGGAAGCAATGGCTTTGGTCGTTGTGGAGTCATCGTTGGGATACCACCCTTTCATTGTTGGGTTTCTAACGGACGGCCGTAAACCGGCGTACGGACAGTGTCAGGTGGGCAGTTTGACTGGGGCGGTCGCCTCCTAAAGAGTAACGGAGGCGCCCAAAGGTTCCCTCAGGATGGTTGGAAATCATCCGACGAGTGCAAGGGCAGAAGGGAGCTTAACTGCAAGACAGACATGTCGAGCAGATACGAAAGTAGGGCTTAGTGATCCGGCGGTAGAGAATGGAATTGCCGTCGCTTAACGGATAAAAGTTACCTCGGGGATAACAGGCTTATCTCCCCCAAGAGTTCACATCGACGGGGA
>SVHZ01000035.1 GCA_015055525.1 Clostridiales bacterium | reverse complement strand
TATTCTGCGTTCTTATTTGGCTGGGGTGGAGGGATTTGAACCCCCGAATGACGGAGTCAGAGTCCGTAGCCTTACCGCTTGGCGACACCCCAATACTTACCTTTGTATAATATCAAAGTTTTATGTTTTTTTCAACTGTTTTTTATATTTTTTTTTTGATATTTAAGCGAAAACGTTTACTGTATTTTATTGCAATTAGAAGTGGTTGGTTGTATAATATATATAACTTGATTTTAAGGAGTTATACTATGTATAAATTGCGTTTAGGGATGTCGCTTGACTGTTTCGGTATTAAGTGGCTTGATGAAAAACGTTACAAAATCACTTTTAGAGAAGAAGAACTTTTATCTAAGACAAAACAAATGAGCGAACTTGGGTTCTACGGGGCTGAACTCGTTACGTTAGGGCCTTGGAATAGGGAAGAAGAAATCGAAAATTATCCCTTTGTTCGTCGCGCCGTTGAAATCGTTAAGGATAGCGGATTAAAACTCAACACTATTCACCTTCCGTTTTCTTGTTTGCTTTGGAATTTTACATCTCTTGACGAGAAAGAACGCAAGGCGTCCGTTGAAAGCGTTAGGTGGGCTATTTCTCATTATGAAAATAATATGCCAAACTGTTTTGTTTTGCACCCTGACACTAAGCCAAATTCAGATGAAGAGCGCCCTGCAAGGCTTGAACAACTTAAAAAGTCAATGTATGAAATTTGCGAGTTTGTTCCCGCTAAAGTTTGCGTTGAAAATATGACTAATAACGGTATGCTTAACGTATCTAGCGAGGCGAAAGAACTTTTAGATGCCGTTCCTAAACTCAATATGGTAATAGACGTTAACCATCCGCTTACCGAATCGCCCGTTCACTATATAGAAGAAATAGGTAGTAGAATTAAAAACGTGCATATTTCCGACCGTGATGAACTTAAAGAGCGCCACTATATGCCTGGCGAAGGTATTCTTCCGTGGCAAGAAATTATGGGCGCGCTTGAAAAAGTTGGTTATAACGAAATTTTCAACTTTGAAGTTAAAAGCACTTATAGCCCTTTAGAAGTTAAAAACTGCTACGAAAAACTTTTTAAGGAATACAATGATGAACGTAAATGATTTTTTGAAAAAAATTGATTGCAAATGCGGTCGAACTCACGAGTGCGATATTAAAAAAGTATATATTGAAGACGGGGCTATTTTTAAGCTTGCTAAGTTAATCAAAGAGTATGATAGCGTTTTGCTCGTTGCCGATGAAAATACTTTTAATGCGTGCGGTGAAAAGGTTGAAAACGCAATCGCTAATAAAATTAAGAAAAAAGTAATTTTTTCCGGCAAAACTATTTTAATACCAAACGAGCAAGCGATAAAAACCGTTCAAGATAATTTAGAAGGTATTGACCTTATAATAGCCGTAGGCTCGGGCGTAATGCAAGATTTATGCAAATGCGTATCTTTTTATAATAAAATTCCGTATATGGTGGTTGCAACCGCTCCGTCGATGGACGGGTACGCGTCAACGGGTGCCGCAATGATATTAAACGGTATGAAAGATACCGTAAAAGCAGGGCTTCCGCTTGCCATTTTGGCAGAACCCGAAGTTTTAGCAAACGCTCCGTTTGAAATGATTCAAGCAGGTTACGGCGATATTATAGGAAAGTATTCCGCGCTTAACGACTGGAAACTTTCAAGCGTTGTTAACGGCGAGTATTTTTGCAATTATATCTATGATATAACTTATAATACGATTAAACAAGTTGAACGCTTGGCAGACGGGCTTAAAAATCGTGATAAAGAAAGCGTTAAAACGCTTATGGAGGCGCTCGTTATAGTTGGAATTATGATGAGTTTTGCAGGTTCTTCACGCCCGGCGTCTGGTAGCGAGCATCATTTTTCGCACTTTTTTGAAATAGTTGGAATACTTAACGACGAGCCGTATTTTTCTCACGGCATAGACGTTGGATATTCAACGGTGCTTACGGCAAAACTTAGAAAAGATCTCTTAAATATTAGATGGACTGACGTTCAGTTTAGCGATGAAAGTTTTAGGAGTAAAGAACTTTTAAGGGTTTATAAAACTTCGGCAAAGCCTTGCGAAGAACTTCAAGAAAAAGTTGGCAACTATAAGAAAAATAGACTTCCTATTTACCTTGAAAAAGAAGAAGAAATCAGGGCGATTTTATTAGAAATGCCATCAATGGAAGAAATTGCAAACACTCTCTTAAAAGTGGGGCTTGACTATTCTGAATTTATATCCTACTACGGCGAAGATAAAATAAAAGATGCCGTTAAGTATGCAAAAGACCTTAAAGATAGATATACTTTCTTGTGGATGCTTTACGATTTTGGGTATTTTAGAGAAGATTATATTGATAGCAATAAAATAAAAATTATGGCGTTCGATCTTGACGGAACGCTTTCAAATCATAAATGCCCACTTCCGAAAGAAAATTTAGAAACTCTTAAAAACCTTGCTAAAAGATACAAGATTTTAATGGTTGGGGCAGGTATGTGCAATCGAATTTTTAACCAGATGGACGGTTTTCCTGCAGACATCGTTGGAAATTACGGCTTACAATGGGCTAAATACAACGATAAAACCAAAACCATCGATATTATAAAAGATTTTAAGTTTGATTGCGATAGAGATTCCGTTGAAAAACGCGCCACTTTTATTCGTGAAAAGTATGGGTTTACAGAGTTTAAGGGGGATAGCGTTGAATATCACTCGTCGGGCTGTATAACTTTGGCGCTCCTTGGAACAAAGGCGGAAAATAAAGACAAATTCGTTTTCGATCCCGACCGTAAAAAGAGAAGGGCTTTTTATAAAGAAGTTTGCAATCTTTTTAACGATTACGAAGTGTTTATCGGCGGTTCTTCATCGTTTGATATGGCGCCGAAAGGTTTTAATAAAGCGCTTGCGCTTAGTGAATATTTGAAAGAAAACGGAATTTCTCACGATCAAGTAGTTTACGTTGGTGACGATTACGGCATCGGCGGAAACGACGAGTCGGTTTATTTATCTGATATTCCGTTTATAAAAATAGACGATTTCTTGGATTTTCCAAAGGCAGTTAAAAATTTATTGAAATAAAAAAAGGCTCTAAAAGAGCCTTTTTTATTTGCTTATTCTTCCGGATAAGAAAATTTAATATATCCCCAGTAATCGTCAAACTTTTTATCAACGTTTTCAACGTAGTCAGTAGTTATTTGCTCGGTTTCAGGAAGATTGATTTTAATTTTTCCAATAAGTTTAATATCTTGTGAAGACGAGCCTATAAGAACTTCAAACCAGCCGTTTTCAACGTAGTCCTGTTTAAGTGGAGTGCTATAATAACTAAACGAAGATTTATCAAGCGGAATTGAAACTTCAATCGTTTCGCCTGCCTTGATTAAATTTTTAGCAAAGCCTTTGAGTTCTTTTTCGGGGCGGGTTACGCGTGAGAACACGTCTTTAATATAAAGTTCAGAGATTTCTTTTGCATCTATATCAGAAGTGTTAGTAACGTTGAATTTCACGATATAGTCAGTTTCAGTTTGCTTTTCAATTTTAAGGTTAGAGTAGTTAAAGTTAGCGTAAGATAAGCCGTGGCCGAACGGGAATAACACTTTCTTATTATACTTGTCGTAATGGCGATAGCCAACGAATAAGCCTTCACTATAATTATCAAGATATTCGTTGCCAAAGTTTAAGCCCGTAGGCGTGTCTTCAATGCATAAAGGATAAGTTTCGGTGAGTTTTCCACAAGGAGAAACTTTACCCGTTATAATGGGCGCTAACGCCTCTATTACGCCTTCGCCGGCAAAGCCTGCCCAAATAACTGCGCTAACGTTATCAATCCACGCGCTCATATCAACTGCGCCGCCAACGAACAAGCAAACGATAACGTTTTTGTTAATTGACGCAACTCTATTGATAAAGTCTTCCATAATGGTTGGTAATTTTATTGCTTTTCTATCACAACCTTCTTCCATATCTAAGGTAATGCCCAAAATAACTGAATCTGCTTCATACGCTTTTTCAAGCGCCACGAAAGTTTGCCTTGATTGCGCTGCGTTTACGTGGGCAAAAATGCTTGTGAGATTTAAGTTTGGTTGATGTTTTTTAATTTCGCTTTGAATAAATGGAAGTTTATATCTCAATTTTACTCTTGAAGAACCGCCACCGCCGATAGCAGGTGTAACAATTCCGTTTCCGGTAATTAAAACGTTGCCACTCTTTAATGGTAAAATACCGTCGTTTTTAAGTAAAACGATGCTTTCTTTTGCAACGTTAACTGCGTTTTCATGCCTTTGCTTAGGAGTGAAGGTAACTTTGCGCTTATCTTTAATATTTTCAATGCGCTCAATTAAGTTGAGCAAGTTTTGAACGCAATAGTCAATTTCGCTTTCTTTAAGTAAGCCCCTTTCGTAGGCTTGTTTTAATATGCCAAACGATATTTTTCTTGCAGGCATTTCAAGGTCAAGCGATGCTTTTACCGATTTGTACGGGTTTTTAACCGCGCACCAGTCAGACATTATAACCCCGTCAAACCCAAACTCATCACGCAAAATATCTTTTAAGAGCCACTTGTTTTCCGCCATAGGAACGCCGTTTACGCTATTATAAGAGCACATAACGGTAAGTGGCATACATTTTCTCATAACGAGTTCAAACGATTTAAGATAAATTTCTCTCATCGTCCTTTCGTCAACTTCGCTCGATTGATAAAGCCTTTCGAATTCTTTATTGTTTAACGCGTAGTGTTTTATGCACGCGCCAACGCCTTTATCTTGCAAGCCCCTAATGTATTCGGATGCAAGTTCGCCCGTCAAGTAAGGGTCTTCTGAAAAATACTCAAAGTTTCTTCCGCAAAGCGGAGTTCTTTTGATGTTTACGCCGGGGGCAAGAAGTACGTCAACGTTATTTTCAATGCAGTCGTCTGCTATGGTTGAAGAGTTAAGATAGCAAAGTTCTCTATCCCAACTGCTTGCTAAAACGGCAAGCGACGGCATAGCCGTTGCAGGAATAGTTCCGTCTTTAGTTTGCGCGTCGTTAGTCTTTCTAAGCCCGTGCGGACCGTCTGCAACGAAAACCGACGGAAGTTTTCCGTCAAGGTCGTTAGTTTGCCAATTGTTTTTGCCCGATAAAAGGGTAAGTTTTTCATCTATTGTAAGTAAATTTATATCGTATTTCATAACTGCTCCTATTCTCATTTTTTTAAGTATAACATTAAAAAACTATCAAAAATACTCATAAACCATTGAAAATATTCTCATTTTTTGTTATACTTAATATATGAAGGCAATTTTTGAAAAATATAGAGAAGAAATAAGCGATATAGAAGTTCAAAGAAATCGCTACGGAAGTTTTTATCTTCACTTTCACTCCAACGTTGAAATAACGTTCGTTTTAAGCGGAGAGATGACCGTTTTACATAACGGAAAAACTTACGTTTTAGATAGGGGAAGTATTTTCTTTGCGGATAGTTACGATATTCACGGCGTAATAAAAAATGAAAAAGGTTGTAGCGATAACTGCACGTTGATTATCCCGATTGGGTGTTTATCTCGATTTAATTTTAATCGCAACAATTTAAGAATAAAATCTCCCGTAATTAAAAATTACGAACTTTGCAAAAAATGCGTTGATATTATTGATAATTTAGTTTCTAACTCAAATAGCGTTTATCAAAGAGAGTGCGGAACGGAACTTATTTTATCAATGCTTTTAACCGAGTTTGATTTTAGCGTTTATGAATTTAATTTAGAAACGGAACTTATAAGAAAAGTTTTATCTTTTATCCATAATAATTATACAAAAAAGATTAAATTGAACGATATTGCAAAGAGTTTAGGTTATACTGAAACGCATATATCTAAAACCTTTCACAAATATTTGAACGTTTCAATACCAACTTATATAAATAGATTGAGATTGCAATATATTGATAAAGTTTTGAAAGAAAACAAAAACGCAGTAATAACGAAAGTGATATTCGACGCTGGTTTTTCAAGCATACAATCGTATTATAGAAATAAAACAAAAAAAGTTAATAAGATTGAGTAAAGTAAAAAAATCAAATAAAAAAAAGGCGTATCAAACGCCTTTTTTTGTTGATTAATTAATCTTCTATCGTGAACGATTTTTTGGGGTTGTTAATTTTAATTTGGCTTAATTTAACTTGTTTAACGTACGGGCCAAGCTCGTTTACCAAAGTTACCTTAATGGTTTTAGTTAAAGGTGTTTCCGTCGATAAAAGTTGCTTGAAGTAGTAATATTGAATAGTTTCAATAGTTCTTGCGTGATAATATAAATAATTGCCGTCTGGGATATAGTAAGGAACGTTGTACTCCTTAACCCAAGAAATCTCTTTACTTCCGTATTCTTTTACGGGGTTTTTATAAATTTCGTACTGAACTAAGCCTCTATGAGTAGAGTAAATATAACAATGGAAATTAGGTTTATCATAGTCGCAAATGAATTTAGATATAACGTTTGCGTAAATTTTGCCTTCTTTTTTATAAATAACAACGGTATTGTCTTTCTTGGACTCGATAGTTTCTTTTGCCTTTTTGTAATATTTTCTATCGTACACGCAGTCAACGTATAAATCAATCGTTGAAATTCCAGAATTTAAGAAGATATAACTGCCATCGTTAAGCGGTGCGGTTTTATCTTTGCAAAGTTTGTTCATTTCATCATCGTAAATGCTTTGAACTTTTGCTAAATGGAGTCTTCTAAACGGCAATATTAAAAGGTTATAAACAATATTAATAATAGCGTCGAAATAGTTAACTAAACCGTAGAAAAGGAAGGTTAAAATGGAAAGAAGTAGGCTTAAAAAGTTGCCTATGCCCGTTTCTAAGTTTTTTTCAAAGTTGGCATCGTAAGTGTGCGATTCAGATCCTGCTACGTGGTAGCCGTAACCACTCGAAGTGTAATAAGTAGTTGTAACCGTGTGGTATTCAGGGGGTAAAAAGTCGTTGAAAGTTGGAATTACGGTATCGGGTAAATCTGTAAAAGTAAAAACGTATTGAATAACTAAAAACGCAACGTAGCAAATAATTACGCCAATAAAAGTAATTGAAAACAACGTTTCTTTTGCAATTGGTAAAGTTTCAATAAAAATAACGTCGGTTGCAATTAAAAAACCAATTAAAAAAACAGTCATCAAGATAGTTGGGATAAGATAAATTTTGAAATAACGAGCAGCGCTAGTTCGAATAGTTATATATTCGTTAGCGTGCCTTCTATATTTTTCTTTTTTGTCAAAAGTTAAAAGCCCAAACTTACGTTTAATAAACCTAAATAATTTGGGAATATAATTAGTTATAATAATAACGCCAATAGCAATGGCAAAAACTATTACGATAAATCTAAAGAGCTTGTTGTTGTCGTAGTTGATTTCTCCGCTAAAAATTTTATCAACGAAGAAACTTCTAATATTTTCCATCGTTTGCATAAATTCCATAATAAATTTATCCTTAAGTAAAATATTTTAATATTTTAATTATATCACGCTAAAAATCATATATCAATAGCAAATAAATAAATTTTTTTTAATAAATTAGGCAATCTCTTTTTAATTTCAAGACCGTTTTATTATACTTAACTATGGCATACAAAAAAGCGAACCACTAATAGTGATTCGCTTTTTTGGTGCCGCTGGCCGGACTTGAACCGGCACGGTATTGCTACCGAGGGATTTTAAGTCCCTTGCGTCTGCCTATTCCGCCACGGCGGCTTGCGTTATATAATATACTACTTATATTCGCATTTGTCAATCATTTTGATTAATTTAATTAAATTTGTATTTTAACTTCGATAGGCTTTCTATTTTCAAAGTAATAATACCTTGTAAAACCAACGCTTTTAAGAAGTTCAACCCCTTCTAAAAAACCTTGAGTAACGTTATCTGCCACGTGAGAGTCCGTACCTATGGTTATAAGTTCTCCACCCATTTCTCTATACAATCTGAGATAGTATTCATCGGGAAGAAACAACCCGCTTTTAGCACCCGAAGTGTTTAGTTCAAGCGCTAATTTTTTTTCAATCATTAAAGAATATATTTCTTTAATAAGGTAATCAAAACGAGTATTGTCAAACTCCACGCCACGGCGTTTAAGATAGCGAAGTGGTAGGGTTAAATGACAAACCACGTCAATATCCGTTTTCTTAATCATTTCTAAAATAGTGTTATAGTAAAATAACACAAACTCGTCAATCTCTTTTTGCGACCACGTTTCAAATTCTTGAGATGCAGTTCTTAAAAAAACGTCTCCCTTTTTATATTCGTGGCAAGAGCCGAGAATAATATCGTAATTTCTTGCGTTTCTTATCTTTTTAGCATCGTCCCATCTAAAAATTTCTTCGGCAACTTCAACGCCGACTAAAAGTTTAATTTTATCGCTATAACGCTCTTTAAGAGCGTTGATCTCATCAACGCACGCGCAAATAGTAATAAAATCGTTTCGCTCAGGGGTAAATTTACAGTTGCAATGATCGGTAATAGTTAAAACTTTTACGCCTCTTGAAATTGCAGTTTCTATAATCTCTTCAAGTTCGCTTTTAGCGTCAGGAGAGTATTTTGAGTGGCAATGTGAAATATACATAAAAAAAGTATAGCAAATAACCCTTAAAAAAGTCAAATAATAATTAACTCATACGCTTGCAAAATCCTATAAAAAATTGTATAATTTTTTCAAGGTAACAATTTAACGGAAGGAAATTCGTATGATAGATATTGACAGAATTAATTTTTTAGCAAAGAAGGCTCGCGAAGAAGGGCTTACCGAAGAAGAAAAGGAAGAGCAAGCAAGACTTCGCAGAGAGTATATCGATAGCATTAAAAATAATATTAGGGCGGCGCTTGGCGATCCTGCTGATTATAAAAAGAACGGAGATAAAAGTTAATGGTAATTGGCAATTTTGAAAAAATTGAAGAGAATATCAAAGAGTATAAAGATCTCAATTTTTTGCTTGGCGAATTGCAATCAAAACTCGAAGAAGTTTTGCAATCTCTTAAAAAGGAACGCAAAAACCCCCTTTCAACGCAAGGTGTAAATAAGCAAATTGCAACGCTTAACGAAGAAAGGGAAAGTCTCAAAGAAAAAATTTCTCTTACTAAAAAACAAATTAAGCAGGTTTTTGCAGTTACCGAGCAGATTATATTTTCGGGAATAAACGGCAAGTATAGTGAAGTTTACGAAAGGCAACTTTCTCGACTTTACGGATATAAAATCGATGTTTTAGTTAAAAACCCCGGTGAACTTTACGACGAGCAAACTTGTATTGCAACTTCGCTTATAGTTACCAAAAACAAATCTCAACACAAAAAAATCGTTAAGATGATTGACTTTGGTATTCGCGATTCACACACTTTTTATACCGAAAGAAAAATTAGAGTTGAAGTTTGCGTTTACTCTAAAAAACACAAGGCGGGGGAAGTTATTCCGTTTGATAGGGAACTTTTACAATGAAAAAATACAAGATTTTAATTTCCGATTACGACGGAACTTTATGCAATAGCCAAAACTTCATTAGCAAGAACAACCTTTTAGCGATAGACGGATTTATCAAACGCGGTGGAATTTTCGTTCTCTGTTCAGGCAGAGCGACTGACGGGATTTCTAAAATCTTGCTTTCTCAAAACTTCAACGGCTTGCTCGCGAGTTTTAACGGCGCGGTGCTTTACGACTTAAACGAGAAAAAGATAATTTTCTCCAACGGAATTAGCGGAGAAATGCTTTGCAAGATAGCCACTTATCTAAGTGATAAAGGCTTAAATTTTCACGTTTATCCGGAAGAAGGCTTTATTTGCCCTAAACCAACTAAGTATAGCAAGTTATACGAAAAGTTAACGGGCGTTAAACCTATATTTGACGATAATCCGTTAAAAACAATAAAAGAGAGTAATCTTGTTTCGCCAAAAGTTTTAGTGTTTGACGACAAGGATAAACTTGACCTTTACTTTGAAGAAATAAAAAACTTAACGCCTGATTGCGAAGTTTCAAGAAGTACCGATAATATGATTGACATTAATCTTAAAGGCGTAAACAAAGGTAGCGCTTGCAAGATGATAGCAGAGTATTTTGGCGCTACGATTGAAGACGTTATCGGGGTTGGCGACGCTGGCAACGATTACGCTATGATAGAGCAAGCGGGGCTTTCGATGGCGGTTTCTAACGCAACGGAAGAGATTAAAGAACTTGCAGACATTGTTCTTCCCGTTTCCAACGATCAAGACGCGATAGCCTATATAATAGAAAATTATTGTATCTAAAACACGCTTTGCGTGTTTTAGTTTTTGTATGTTTATATGAAAACTGTTGATTTGCATTTCAAAAAAATGACCGAAACGCCCGTTTCGAAACTCATCATAAGTTTAGGTATTCCAACCACTTTGTCAATGCTCGTTACGAGTATTTATAACTTGGCGGACACTTATTTCGTTGGAAGGCTTGGCGAGAGCGCGCAAGGCGCTATAAGCATACTTTTTACCCTTCAATGCGTTATTCAAGCAATTTCGTTTATGTTTGGTCACGGCGCGGGCGTGTTCGTTTCAAAGTTTTTAGCAGATAAAGACGTTGAGAACTCAACTAAATACGTTTCTTCTGCGTTTTTTATATCGACGGCTCTTGGAGTTATAATTATGATTGGCGGTTTGATTTTTATAAAACCGCTTATGTTAATGCTAGGTAGCACGCAAACTATTTTACCGTATGCCGTAACGTACGGCGCGTGTATACTCGTTGCTACGCCGTTTATGATGGGCTCTTTCGTTCTCAATAACTGTTTAAGATACGAGGGAAAAGCCTTTTACGCTATGATAGGCTTGGTTTCGGGTGGCTTGCTTAATATTTTGGGTGACTTTTTGCTCGTTTACGTTTTCAATATGGGCGTGTTTGGAGCAGGGTTTGCAACTGCCGTATCACAACTCGTAAGTTTTACCTTACTTCTCGTTTTATATTTTAAGTATGCTCAAAGTAGAGTTTCAATAAAGAAGGTAACTTCAAAATTTGCAGTTTATTTTGGAATTATGAAGATGGGTTTTCCGTCGTTTATAAGGCAGGGCTTAACTTCAATTTCAGGCGGAATACTCAACAACCTTTCAAAATCTTACGGCGACGCGTTAATTGCCGCTATGGGCGTAGTTAACAAATACATTAGCGTTATTGCTTTCGTAGGATTAGGCATAGGTCAAGGCTTTCAACCGGTTAGTTCTTTTAACTATCAAGCAAGGCGTTACGATAGGGTTAAAAGAGCAACTTTATTTACCGCGTTATTCGGAACGGCGCTCGTAACCGTTTTATCAATCCCCGGAATTATTGCTCCCGAATTTATAATGAGTATATTCCAGAAAAAACAAGCGGTAATAGACGCGGGCTCGCTTGCTTTACGAGTTGCGTCGTTAGGCGTTATAATAATGCCGTGTTCAATTGTTACTAATATGCTTTTTCAAAGCACTTTCCAAGCGGGAAAGGCAAGTTTTTTATCAATGTTGCGTTCAGGGCTTGCATTTATTCCCACACTTTTAATTCTTGAAAGTTCTATTGGCATAACGGGCATTCAAATAGCGCAACCGATAGCAGACGTTATATCGTCGCTCGTATCGTTCCCGTTCTTAATTTATTTTTTGGCGGTTACGCTTAAACGAAAAGGAGATAAACCTATGAAAAAATTAATAGTTGCGTCTGGCAATAAAGGTAAACTTAAAGAGATAGAGCAAATCCTTGGGGATATTTATGAGGTTGTTCCTATGGCGCAAGCGGGTTACAACGAAGATATTGAAGAAACGGGCGTTACCTTTTACGAAAACGCTCTCATTAAGGCGAAAACCGTTTCACTCGCTTTGGGGGAAGATGTTTTAGCCGACGATAGCGGTTTAATGGTAGACTATCTTGGCGGAGCGCCCGGAGTTTATAGCGCGCGCTACGCGGGCGATCACGGAAACGATAAGTTAAATAGAGATCTTCTTCTTAAAAATCTTGAAGGCGTTGAAAATAGAAAGGCAAGGTTTGCTTCAAGCGTGGTTTTATATAAAAAAGACGGAACTGTAGTTTCAGGTTACGGCGAGACGCTCGGCGAGATTTTATACGGTGAAGACGGCGAAAACGGATTTGGCTACGATTGTATTTTCAAAAGTGACGATTTAGGTAAGTCTTTCGGCGTTGCCACTCATGAAGAAAAGAACAAAGTAAGCCATCGTTATAGGGCAATCTGCGATTTAAGGAGCAAATTATGAAAGTAGTTGTTGCGATAGATTCCTTCAAGGGTAGCCTTTCTTCAAAGAAGGCGGGCGAAGCGGTTATGCTTGCCGTAAAGGAATTTGATAAAAATTCAGTAGCCGAAGTTGTATGCTTGGCAGACGGGGGCGAAGGAACTACCGAGGCGCTCGTTGAAAGTTTGGGTGGCGAATATAAAAGCGTTGAAGTTATGGGTCCGCTTGGCGATAAGGTAAACGCAGTTTACGGCATTATCAATAACTCTACCGCAGTTATAGAAATGGCTACGGCGTCGGGCATTACTTTGGTTGAAAAATCAAGGCTCAACCCTTTACTTGCAACCACCTACGGTGTTGGTGAAGTTATAATAGACGCGTTAAATCAAGGTTGCCGTGATTTTATAATAGGGCTTGGCGGTAGCGCCACTAACGACGTGGGCGTTGGTATGCTCAAAGCCTTGGGTTACGAGTTTTTAGATAAAAAAGGAAACCCCGTAGGGCTTGGCGCAAAAGCGTTAAAAGATATAACTGAAATTTTAGATAAAAACGCTGATAGTAGGCTTAAAGGTTGTTCTTTCACTATCGCGTGTGACGTTAAAAATCCACTCGTTGGCGCTTTTGGTTGCTCGGAAATTTTTTCTAGGCAAAAGGGCGCAACTCAAGGTATGGTTATTGATATGGACAGGTGGATTGATAAATTTTCAGCCGTGGTTAAAAAATATAATCCAAGTAGCGATAAAAATGCTCAAGGTATGGGCGCGGCAGGTGGTTTAGGTTTTGCCTTTACTTACTTTTTAGGTGGAAAAATTACGCCCGGTATTGAACTTGTTATGAGTAAAATAGGGCTTGAAGAAAAAATTATGCAAGCCGATTTGGTTATTACGGGCGAAGGTAAACTCGATAGACAAAGCGCAATGGGTAAAGCGCCCGTTGGAGTTAGTATGCTTGCTAAAAAATACGGTAAAAAGGTTATTGCTTTTGCAGGCGCTATCGGTAACGGAGCGGAAGTGTTAAACTCAAAGGGAATAGACGCGTACTTTTCAATAACTAACGCCCCGTGTTCTTTAGCAGTCGCTATGAACGAAGAAAACGCCTTTGACAATTTGAAAAAAACGGCGTTGCAGGTATTGAGATGCCTAAATATTTAAGCGTAATATCCGATAGCCACGGCGCAAGGAGCAATCTTGCAAGGCTGGTTGGAGATTTTACCGTAAGCGATAAAATAGTTTTTTTAGGCGACGGGCTTAACGATCTTAACGAACTTTTTGAGTTTGAAGATAAAATAATAATGGTTGCGGGAAACTGCGATTTTATGCCCTTTGTTTCAAAAAGAGAAACCTTTATTATAGAAGGCGTTAAGTTTTTAGCCGTTCACGGCGACGAGTTTTCGGTAAAGTCAAGCCTAACAAGGCTTAAAGAATACGCTAAAAAGATAGGGGTAGACGTTGTTTTATACGGGCATACGCACGTTGCTGATATAAAGGAAGAAGACGGCATAACTTTTATAAACCCCGGCACGCTTTCTCGTTACGGCTTAAAGGAAACGTTTGCCTTTATCTCGGTAGATAACGGAAAGGTAAACGCCAAAATTATCCCAATTTCTAGAAGATAACGCACAATTTTAACTTTTTAACGCATTAAAAAAATTATTAAAATAAAAAATTTTGAATTGTGGCGAATTTTGATTGACAAGGTAAATTCTTTTTGTTATAATCTTTTAGCATTGTGCGGATAAGTGCGGGTGTAGTTCAATGGTAGAACACCAGCCTTCCAAGCTGGTTACGTGGGTCCGATTCCCATCACCCGCTCCATAAACGTTTAGGAAGGTGCGCTAAAGCAAATGTCGTGCGCCAGTAGCTCAGCTGGATAGAGCACCGCCCTTCTAAGGCGGGTGTCAGGGGTTCGAATCCCTTCTGGCGTGCCAATATGGCGAGAGTAGTTCAGTTGGTTAGAGCGTCAGATTGTGGTTCTGAATGTCGTGGGTTCGAGTCCCATCTCTCGCCCCAATTATAAAGCGTTGGGGTGTCGCCAAGCGGTAAGGCACCGGATTTTGATTCCGGTATTCGTAGGTTCAAATCCTGCCACCCCAGCCAAATAATTGACTTTCCTTCAATTTAATATAACGGTCCACTAGCTCAGGTGGTAGAGCACTTGACTTTTAATCAAGTTGTCCGGAGTTCGAGTCTCCGGTGGATCACCAAAAAAAGCACACTTCGATGGTGTGCTTTTTTTGATGCCCACCGCCCCCTCTCACTCCGCGGAGTTCGGCCGCTAGCGCGAGCGCAACCCTTTTGTCCTTGCGGACATTTCCCCTAATAGGGGAATCCCTCCGGTGGATCACCAATGAAAACCTAAAACGAACACAAAAAGGTGTAAGTTTTAGGTTTTTTCTTTTGCAAATGTTTTAGTTTTAGCCGAGCCGACTTGTATCAAGACAAGCACACGTCCTGCTGTCACTTACCAAAGTTTAGAGAAACTTTAGGGAAACAAAAGTATAATATTTTTGAAAATTTTAATTTGGCTTGGCATACTAAAGGAATTGAAAAAATTGTCAATATATGTTATAATAGTTATAAGATTTTTGCAAAAAGGAAAATTTCTATGATTCCAAATTATATAAATCAATGGTTAAAAATATTAGAAGAAATGCACAACGACAATACTTATAAATTGGCGTTTGGTCGTGCTTTAATAGAAAACATTGCTTTTTCTCAATATGAAATTATAGAAGATAATGTCGTTATAGATTTTGACGATATTTCTAAATGTATATTGAAATACTATTGGAATCAAATTTTTTATTTCAACTTAAAACAAGCCCCTTACGCTAATAAAGAGCCTGTTATTTGTAAAGATACAAAAGTTTTAATCGATTTATATAAAAATATAACAAATTCGGCTATCCCTAAATGGTATGATGAGGCAATTATAGAAATAAAAAGAACAGCCCCTGATACATACCAAAAAATAATTAAACATATTACAAAAACTTTACACGAGAACGTTTGTTGGCGTTTTAAGATTGCAAACGATTCCGAAATTGATATTTACGAATATACGCCCAAAATCTCAAAGATAATATTTAGCAAAGAAAAC
>SVHZ01000034.1 GCA_015055525.1 Clostridiales bacterium | reverse complement strand
TTGAAAGTGTCCAACCAACCGGCCATACGAGATACAAGAACGTGAGTGTTGGGCAAAGTGGGAATAAAAGGTAAACCCAAAAAAATCTTAATGCGAACTGAAATATAAATGCAGTTATCGTTGGAATTATAGGTTTGCCTGCGCCACGCAAAGATGCAAACATAACGTCTTGGATTCCGCAGATAAAATATGTGCTTGAAATTATTATCATCTTTTGTTGCGAAAATGCAATAACTTCTGGAGTTTGAGAAATGATTGACGATAACTGAGCGGAGAAGATTGCTGATAACGCACCGAAAGTTGCACCGAAACCAATTGAAAGTAGAGCGCCCGTTTTTATAACCTTATTTGCTCTTTTAATATTTCCTACGCTGACGTTTTGGCTAACGAAAGGAAGAACTGCATAAGAAGTAGCAATTGAAATTTGATATAAAATACCGTCGAAATTATTCGCTATTGAAATACCTGTGGTTGCATATTCGCCGAAAGTATTAACTGTTGCAGAAATTATTACGTTTGCAAAAGCATACATCGCATTTTGCAATCCCGTTGGTATGCCAACTAATAAAATTTGTTTTAATTCTGAACCGTAAAATTTAAGCCTAGAAAACTTGAATTTAACTATACCTTTATTTTTTAATAAAACGCGAAAGCAAAGCCCGCCCGCAAGTACAAAGGAAAAAATCGTTCCTATTGCAACGCCTTCAACTGTTGTATTGAAAATTATCGTAATGAGTACGCTTAAGATAATTTTACAAATACCGCCGATGGTTAAAAAGTACATTGCTCGCCTTGAGTCGCCCATCGATCTTAAAATAGAGGCGGAGAAGTTGTATACTAAAAGTAACGGAACGGCTGAAAAGTAAATTCTAAAATAGATTGACGCTTGAATTAAAAGAGAGTCTGGACAATTCATCCATTTAAGAAAGGTTTCTGCAAAAATCAAGCCTATAGCCATTAAAACTAAACCGCCGACGAAAGCGAATAAAATTGACGTGCCAACAGCTCTTTCAACTCCTTCGGAATCATTTCTTGCTATGTAACGGGAAACTACTACGTTTGCTCCTACTGAAACGCCTATCAAAAGCCCAGTTATTGCCGTTATTAATGACCCACAAACACCTATTGCGCCAACAGCCGTGTCATCAACCAAGAATCTAATTAACGCCATATCGATAATCGTAAAAAGTGATTGAAGGACGTTCATTAGCATTACTGGTAACGCGATAGTAAGTAACCCTTTTGCGATAGGTCCATTGAGCATGTCAACTTCGTGTTTAGTTTTTATTGCGGTATTCATAATAAATCCCTTTTATTATTTATATTAATATTTATAATACGCCTTAAAAAATTAAAAGTAAAGTAAAAATTCGGCAAAGCGCCGAATTTTTTAATAAACTATTTCAGGAAGATGAATATCGTCAAACATTTGAGTAATTTCTTTATCGGTAACGATATAGTCAATATCGCGAGTGGTGCAAGTAAAATAAGGGGAGATTTTACCAAACTTAGTGCTGTCTGACAAAAACACTTTTCTCGTTGCGTTTTTAAGCATAGCAATTCTTGGTGGGTTTTCTTCTTCAAAGATATCGTAAAGTTTTCCGTCGCGAGTGATTGACGCCACCGAGAAAAAGGCAATATCCGCGTGGAACTTTTCTATCATTGAGATAGCGTGTTCTCCGCCAAGTACGGAACTGTTACTCTTAATAATATTCCCGCCCGTAGAGTAGGCGTTAATTCCGTTTTTCGCAAGAAGAGAAAGCGTGTCAATTCCATTAGTTATAACTTTAATATCCTTAAACCCCGATAAATACTCGGCTATAAAAAATGCCGAAGTGGACGCGTCTAAAAAAATAACGTCCCCATTTTTAATAAGTTTGGTTGCCGTCAAGGCAATTTTTTTCTTTTCCAAACTGTTTTGGTGCGTGCGGAAAGAAAAGGATGGTAAAAAGTTACTAGAATCGTTCATTTTCGCGCCACCGCGAGTTCTTGTTATTAAGCCTTTGTTTTGAAGTTTTGTTAGTTTTCTTCTAACGGTAGAAGGGCTTATAAATAACGTTTTTTCTAATTCTTCAACCGAAACGTATTGCTTTGCTTGAATAAGTGAAAGTATCTCATTTTCTTGAATATCGCTCATAATCTCTCATTTTGCTCAAACGAGCAGTAAAATTTGACTAAAAGTCAACTTTACGCGCCAAAATATTGAAATTTCAATAAATATATTGATTGTTTTGACTGAATATATTATAATTGAATCAAATAAAATTGTCAATAATATATTTTTGGGTAACAATATATTGTTACGATAAAATTAGAGGGTAAAAATGTTTGATGCAGTTGTTGTTGGCGGTGGCGTTATAGGCGCTACTATATTAAGGGAATTAACTAAGTACGATTTAAGTGTTTTAATGCTTGAAAAGGAAAGTGACGTATGTATGGGGCAGAGCAAGGCAAATTCTGGAATATCCCACGCAGGGTACGACGCTAAACCCGGTTCACTTAAAGCAAAATTTAACGTTTTAGGAAATAAGATGATGCCCGCTTTTGCAAGTGATTTGGGTGTAAAGTATAAAAATAACGGTTCACTTGTAGTTGCGTATTCAGAAGAAGAAATTAAAACTCTTCAAGAGTTAAAAGAGCGTGGCGAAGAAAACGGCGTTGAAAGTCTTGAAATTATAGGCAGAGAAGAACTTGTTAAACTTGAACCAAATATAGCGGATAATGCTGTGGGCGCTTTGTTTGCAAAAACGGGCGGAATCGTTTGCCCGTATGAACTTTCAATTGCATCAATCGGCAATGCTATGGATAACGGCGCAAAACTCATGCTTGATTTTGAAGTTGTAGCCATTGAAAAAAATGACGGTTATTACCTTGTAAAATCAAGTGATGGTAGAGAAGTTGAAGCGAAAATCGTTATTAACGCCTCAGGTATCAACAGCGCTAAAATCGCTAAAATGGTTGGTGATAATTCTTTTGAAGTAAAAGGTAGAAAGGGCGAATATATCCTTCTCGATAGAGAGAGCGGTGATTTTTGCTCGCACACTATATTCAAAACGCCGACTGAAAAAGGTAAAGGAATACTCGTTACTCAAACTGTTGACGGAAATATTTTATTAGGTCCAACCGCTGAAAACGTTGAAGATAATCTTACTTACACTACTGAAACGGGGCTTGACTTTGTTAAGAGAACGGCATCTGAGATGACAAAAAATGTTCCTTTTTATAACACGATTACTTCGTTTGCGGGTGTTAGAGCGTTTTCTGATAGGCACGATTTTATCATTGAAGAAAGCAAAGTTTCTAAAGGATTTATAAACTGTGCGGGTATTGAATCTCCTGGTCTTACTTCTGCTCCTGCTATTGCAAAATACGTGGTTGAAGAATTAGTTTCAAAACTTTTAACGCTTAACGAAAATAAAAATTTCAACGGTAAGCGTACTGCCGATTACTTCTTTAAGAATTTAAGCGTAGAAGAAAAGAACGAAATTATAAAGAAAGATAAAAGATACGGAAAAATCGTATGTAGATGTGAAGAAATTACCGAAGGCGAAATCGTTAGAGCAATTCACGAAAATCCGCCCGCAACTACCGTTGACGCGGTTAAGCGTAGAGTAAGAGCGGGTATGGGTAGATGCCAAGGTGGTTTCTGTCAACCGCACGTTGCTGAAATTATATCGAGAGAACTTAATATCCCGATGGAAGACGTGTTAAAATCGGGCAAAAACTCTAAACTTTTGGTAGGTAAAACGAAATGAAAAAGAATTACGATATTATAATAATCGGTGGTGGTCCTGCTGGGCTTGCCGCCGCGATTTCCGCATACGATAACGGGGTTAAGGACGTTTTGATTTTAGAAAGAGAAAAATGCCTTGGCGGTATACTTAATCAATGTATTCATAACGGTTTTGGTCTTTCAAGATTTAAGGAAAGTTTAACTGGACCTGAATACGCTGAAAGGTTTATTGACGGCGTTGTTGACAGAAATATAGAATATCTTACTGAAACGACGGTTCTTTCTATATCTGACGATAAGAAGGTAACTGCAATAAATAGCGATGAAGGTATATTTACAGTAGAAGGCAAAGCGGTAGTATTATCAATGGGTTGCCGTGAAAGAAGCCGTGGCGCTCTAAACGTTGCAGGCACTCGCCCCGCGGGCGTTTATTCTGCTGGTACTGCTCAAAAATACGTTAATATCTTAGGATATATGCCGGGTAGAAGCGTAGTAATTTTAGGCTCTGGCGACATTGGTCTTATAATGGCACGCCGTATGACTTTAGAAGGCGCAAAAGTTCACGCCGTTTGTGAAATTATGCCACATTCGTCTGGGCTTAAAAGAAATATCGTTCAATGTCTTGATGATTTTGATATTCCGCTATACCTTAACCATACGATTACTAATATTGAAGGTAAAGATAGAGTTACAGGGGTAACTATTTCTCAAGTTGATGAAAATAAAAAACCGATAAAGGGAACGGAAAAGCATTTTGATTGCGATACCGTTTTATTCTCGGTAGGTCTTATTCCTGAAAACGAACTTTCAAAGACTGCGGGCGTAGAACTTTCTATGAAAACAAAGGGCGCTGTGGTTGACGAAACGAGAGAAACTAGCGTTGACGGTATATTTGCTTGCGGTAACGTCCTTCAAGTTCACGATCTTGTTGATTTTGTTTCTGAAGAGGCGGAAATTGCCGGTAAATACGCGGCGGAATACGTGTTATTCGGTAAAAAAGATAAAGATACTATAAATACTAACTGCGGTAAGAACGTTAGTTACGTTCTTCCACAAAAAGTAAACAAGTCAAGTAAGGAAAACGTTAAACTCTTCTTTAGAGTTCAAAACGTTATAAAAGACGCTACTATAACCGTTACTTGCAACGGTCAAACCGTACTTTCTAAAAAGAAGAAGATTTGCGTTCCGGGCGAAATGGAAACGGCGTTACTTCTTGCAAATAAGATTAATGAATTAAACGGAGATATAACCGTAACCGTGGAGGGTAATTAAAATGAGAGAATTAACTTGTGTTGAATGCCCAATGGGTTGTAAAATTACGGTTAAAACCGTTGATGGAAAGTATGAATTTTCAGGTTACAGTTGTCCGCGTGGTAAAATGTACGCAGAAAACGAGGTGGTTGACCCTAAAAGAGTGGTAACTTCTACCGTAAAACTCGTTGGCGGTGGCGTTTTACCAGTAAAAACTGATAAACCTATAAGTAAAAAAGATATGTTCAAGGTTATGGAAGTTATAAACTCCTTAACCGCTACCGCGCCCGTAAAGACGGGTGACGTTATAAAGAGTGACGTTTACGGTGCGAATATTATTTCAGCAAGGACTATAAAATAATAAATATGTTTGATAAATTTTATCAAAGCCTTGGGGAAAATCAAGTTGCAATAGTTATTATATCTCTTTCGCTAATATTGTTTTTGGGATTTTTAGCAACGAGAGTTACTAAACTATTAAAACTTCCAAACGTAACGGCATACGTTTTTATCGGCGTTATAATAGGTCCGTTTTGTTTGAATTTAATACCACAATCGGTAATAGACGGGTCGGCTTTTTTATCCGATATTGCTCTTGCTTTTATATCGTTTGGAATAGGCGAATTTTTCAAGGTGGGAATTGTAAAAAAGAATATTAAAAGTATTGCCGTTATAACCTTAATGGGTATAGCGGTAACTTCCGTTTTAATTTTTTCACTTTGCTTTTTCGTGTTTGGTCTTAACTTGGCGGTTTCAATAGTGCTTGCATCTATATCTTTCGTCGTTTCGCCTGTATCAACCGCTATGACTATACGTCAAAAAGATGGCAAAGGAGATTTCGTTGATAATTTATTGTCGGTTATTGCTTGTAACGATATTTTAGGCTTGATTTTATTTTCAATAGCAATATCAATAGCGAGTGGATTGACGCTCGGCGGTATCACTACTGAAAACGTTTTAGCGCCTATTTTGCTCAATTTGTTTATGGTTGGGCTTGGTGCTTTGCTTGGGTTAATACTAAAAGTATTAATGGCAAAGCGTTCAAATGATAATAGGCTTATCGTTTCAATTGCACTTATCGTTCTTCTTTGCGGTGTTGGTTCGGCGCTTAAAGTTTCGCCACTTCTCGGTTGTATGGCGATGGGTATGGTTTATATTAACGTAACTGCCGATGAAAGATTATTTAAGCAAATTAGATATTTTAGCCCGCCTATATTACTTATATATTTCGTTCGTTCGGGATTAAATTTTGATATAAACGCGTTATTTGTAGGCGTTGATGGCGTTGCTCTTCCATTAGTAGTTTTATGTATAATATACATAATAGTTCAAACTGCAGGTAAGTATACGGGGTCGTATATAGGCAGTACGCTTATGAAAAAACCTAAGCAGTTCAAAAATTTCTTTGGTTTAGCGTTAATACCGCAAGCTGGCATTGCAATCGGTCTTGCCGACCTTGCATCACGTTCACTAACTGGCGCTGATGGAACTGTTGTTAAAACTATAATAATTTCCGTTGGTTTAATTTGTGAAATCTTTGGGCCGTTGCTTGCAGATTTTTCACTTAGAAAGTCTGGTTCGTATGGAGCGGAAGAAACTGTTGTTGATAACGAAGAAACAAAGAAACACCGCCACGATGAACTCGTTAAAAAACTTGAAGAAATAAAAACTGAACTTTCAGACGTTGATTATTACAGAAGTGATTTGGAAGAAGCGTTTATGGACGTTGAAGAGGAATATCCAAATTATAACAGAAATAAAAATTTCAAAAATAGGAGATAGTGTTTATGCCACAAGATTACATTGTTAAACTTTTAGGTGACTGGTCGAACGGGCTCGGTTTTGGCGCAGTACTCCTAAAATTATCGCTCGCGTTTATTCTTGCTATGATAACAGGTATTGAAAGGGCAACTAAAAGGCACGCCGCAGGGCTTAGAACGTTCGTTTTAGTTTCTCTTGTATCTACGCTTGCATCTATGTGTGACGAGTATATCATAGAAAGGTTTGGCGTTCAGTTTTCCTTTGTTACCGCTGCAACCGTAATTGGAATTGCGATACTTAGTTCAAATACTATACTTTATAGTTCTAAAAGCCAACTTAAAGGCGTAACTACTTCGGTTGCACTTTGGGGGATTAGTGTTATTTCTATATTTATTGGATTTGGACATTATACGATTGCTCTTTGTAGTTTCTTGATATATATAGTTTCTATCGCTATTTTCCCAAATCTTGAAACTTATTTTAAGATGCGTTCAAACCACTTTGAAATTCACCTTGAATTGAAGGGTAAAAATCATCTTACGGAATTTATTGAAACTATTCGTAGGCTTGGGCTTAAAATTGACGATATCGAAATTAATCCAGCGTATGCAAATTCAGGTCTTGCGGTTTATACGATGGCAATGACCATTGTTTCAAAAGAACTTAGAGAGTGCAAAACGCACGATGAAATCGTTAACGTTTTGAAAGAACTCGATTACGTTAACTATATAGACGTAATTTTATAAAATTGAATAATAAGAGCGGGGCGCTATGCTCCGCTTAAATTTTTTTATAAACTACGTATAAAACAAAAAATAACGGTCAATACTATTATCGTAACGAGAAAACCTGAAAGTTTTGCGAAAGTGATTGTGAATAAGGTTTAATAAAAAATCGTTACTTATAATAGCGAAGTTTTTCAAGTAGGTAATAGTCTTTTCTGTTTCCGAAATATGAAAGACGGAGCAGAAAAGACTGTTTTACAAGTTAAAACGGTCTTTTTTTTATTAAAAATATTTCACATGCTTGCCATATTTTTTACAATAGTATAAAATATAATAGTATTAATCATAATAATGAAAGGTATTGTATGAAGAAAAAATTATTGTCCTTAATTACTATATTGGTTTTGGCGTTTTCACTTAGCGCGTGTACTGTGGTGCCGAGTGGCGGTAGTGGCTTTACGCAAGGTTACAACGTAACCGTTAACGTTACGACGGGTAACGAACATACTTATACGTCGCTTGTTGAAATGCTTGACGCCGTTAGACCGTCAGTCGTTGAAATTTACACTCAAAGTAATATTTCTCAAGGGATGGGCGCGGGTAGCGGTATAGTTATTTCAAGAACCGGGCTTGAAACTGCAAACGATTTTAGTGACGACGAATTTATTATTTTAACTTGCCATCACGTAATCAACGCAACAGACTATTATTTAGTTAAAGATATTGATGGAAACGATTACAGTGCTAGTTTAATTGGTGGCGATCCCGAATCTGATATTGCCGTGCTTAGAGTTTATCCCTACGCTCAAAACTTTACTGAAGATAAAGTCAAACTTTCCGTTGCAAAAGTTAGAGATATAGGAGATAAAGCAAAACTTAAAGTCGGCGAAGAAGTTGTTGCTATTGGTAATCCGCTTGGAACGTTAGGCGGTTCAGTAACTAAAGGAATAGTTTCATCCGTTGATAGATCTGTAAACGTTGCTGGGCAACAAATGGAACTTATTCAAACTGACTGCGCTACAAATAACGGCAATTCTGGCGGTGGTTTATTTGACGTTCAAGGTAATCTTTTAGGTGTTACTAATGCGGGATATAACGGTTTTCAAGGGTTAAACTTCGCGATACCGATTGACGATGTTATAAGTGTTTATACTTCGCTTGTTAATACCTTTGTGTACGACGCGGTTACTAATAAATATAATTATGGTTACGTTGAAGGTAGGGTAAGGGCTTGCGTTGAAAATAACCATAGTTTATCTTTTGGTTCACAAATTGCAATTTACGATTATTCTTCTAATTTTAGGGCTTTCCCAGCATGTGTAATGGGAGTTAAAGAAGGTAGCGTTTATGATAAAGCAGGTTTTAAGGTTGGCGATATGATAACTTCGGTAACTTACAAAGGTCAAACGCACAACGTTGTTTACAACGTTTTACATCAAGAGCCGGCTTATGAACTCGTTGAACATATTAACGCCTTAGAATTAAGCGTTGGAGATAGCATTGAGTTTACCGTTTCAAGATCAAATTCAACCGTAAAACTCACCGTAACTTACGAGCAATTCATATATGGTGATACTGGTTATCGCAAATAATAATAAAATAAAAATTCGAGAACGACCGTTCTCGAATTTTTTTATTTTTCAAACTTAAAGTCTTGCCATTTTCCGCCGTTTAATCTATGGATTTCTTCGGTTATAAGGAAGATTTTTTCAACGCAATGAGTTTCGGGGTAAAATTCATAAAATTTACCTTTATGAAAGGTGTAGAACCTTGAAACGTCCGTACACATGCCGTAAGTTGGAAGGTCTTTGGACGCAATTTCAAAAGTTAAAGGTTTTTTGTTGTTAGTGCCTGAGAATTTAAGACCTTCTCTACTTATCGTGATAATTCCTTCGCCTGTTATATTTGAAGTTTTAAGGTTTTTAAGTAAGCCTTTGTCGGGTAGAGTTCCAAGTTTTACTTTTGCTGAAAAAGTAAAATCTTCATTTTTAACAAGTTTCTTAACGTATTCTCTTTGCATTGAGAACCAGTCGCTTTGAGTTTCTGGGATATACGAATCGTTCATTGGGGTTAAAACGTAACTATCGTCAACCGTTGCACCGTTACCGCATTCTGTACACCATATAGCGTCGCCACGGCTTGCCATAGAATTGTCGTTATGGCACTTAGGGCACCAGAATAAAACGTCGCTTAAACCTTCGGCTGATTTTCCGTTAGTTTTGTATTTATACTTGTAAAGTTTATTCCATTTATAATCGTCGTGATAAAGTTTTTTGTTGATAATATCTTCAATCTCTTCAGGAGATAACGTTTCAATCTCTTCGGGAGTGAACATCTTATCGATAACAACTTCTATGTGGCCGGGATATTCGTTGTTGGTATGTTTAGGGAAGGATAAAAAACCACCTTTAATAACTGAATAGTAAACGGGAAGTTTGAAGTGTTTAATGAATTTTCCCGTACCTATGGCAACTGGTTGATTCATGCCTGCAATAGAGTTCATACCCTCTGGGAATAATAATATGTTTCCGCCGTCGCTAATAACTCTTGAAATTTCTTTCATAGCGTAAATGTCGGGAGTGAAGTTCTTTTTAGGTATAACTTGTAAAAGATTGAAAATTCCCCTTAAATGGGAGCGATAAAACTCGTTGTAACCAGCAACGAAATTGTATACGTTGGGAAGAAGGGGAACGCCCGTAAAAATATAGTCGTTTCTCGAAGCGTGGTTGCTTATAAAAATATGTTGACCAACGTCTTTTCTTGGGTCTTGCTTATAAGTAACTTTGACTCCGTATTTTTTCATAAATAAAATCTTCCAGATTTTACCTAAGAATCTATAAATAAACTTAGGTGGAGTTTTAATTTGTCTTAAATACAGTTTTTTTTCATTGTTAAGGTTATCGTTTGACATAATAATTCCCCTTTAGATACGTTAATTTTATAATATAAGAAGTTGGAAATTTGCTTGCAAAGATTTACAACTTCGCAATATTTCAAACATGAAGTATAAAAACGCAAGTTTTTAGAGGAAAACTTTAGTTTTGCAAAAGATTTTGCGATTAGCAAAAGATTTACTTCTTATAGTTTATAATATCACAATTTCTTTTTGCAGTCAATAAGTGTCAAAAAAATACTATACCGCATATAATTACAATGAATAGGTTAATAAGGAGGCTAAAATGTCATTTTTCTCTAATTGCCCCACCGAAAGATGCCCTGGAAGATTAAGTGGTAATCCTTTGAGTGGGCTGTGCGATAAAGTGTGTGTTCAAGTTAAAAAAGTATTCGACGCTTGTATGAGGCAAGCGCAGGAAGATAACGTAACCGTAACGTTAACAGGGTTAACGCCTGCAAATCCTACATATCCGCTCAACTTTATCAGCGCAAGAAACACAAGCACTCAAGCTCAAATTTCAAGTTTACAAGTAGATCCTATTCCCGATAGACAAAATTTGAGTAGAGTGCAAGTAACTTACGTTATCCCCGTAGAAGTATTGTACACCGATGCAAACGGTGTTGAAGGAAAGGGAACTGCAAACGTAACACTCTCGCAAGACGTTATACTTCACGTTCCTGCTCCATCAATTATGCCGTATGAAATCGAGGCGATAGTTTCAGTCGTTTCGCCCGAGGGAACTTACGTTTCAGGAAACACCTTTAACGTTACGTTCTGCACGACGAGTATTATAAAAGTTGTTATGACTGTTGAACTTTTGATTCCAAGTTATGGTTACGCAACTATCCCGCCGTGTCAAGAATACACACAAGAAGTGTGCTCGGGATTTTTCGAATTACCGCTTTTCCCTGACGGAGAAGTTAACGGATAGAAAATTGAAAGCGTGTATTAATACACGCTTTTTTATTTTTTAATAGACGCTAAAAAAAGTTGCAATAAAAAAGACATAGTATTATAATATACCTATGAAAGTTTTTGCTATAAGTGACCTTCATTTATCAATATCTGCCGATAAACCGATGGATATTTTCGGCGAAAAGTGGGAAGGGTATCTTGACAAAATTAAAAATGATTGGCAAGAAAAAGTTACCGATGACGACGTTGTTTTGATTTGTGGCGATATCAGTTGGGCTATGAAACTTGAAGACGGGCTTAGCGATTTGAACTTTCTTTCAGATTTCAAAGGCAAAAAGATATTGATTAGGGGTAATCACGATTATTGGTGGCAAGGAATAACGAGAATTAGAGAAAACTTGCCAACTGGTTTTTACGCTTTGCAAAACGATGCGGTAAAAATTGGCAACGTTGTTTTTTGTGGTTCGCGCGGTTGGGCGGTAGAAGGTTCGCCTGATTTTGACGAGCATGATCGCCATATTTACGAGCGCGAGGCAGAAAGGTTTAAGCTTGCGTTAAATTCAGCAAAAAAACTTTTGGACGATGGGGACAAACTCGTATGTTTAATTCACTATCCACCGTTTAACGTTAGAAAAGAAACTTCGCTCTTTACTGAACTTTTTGAAAATAATAACGTAGACAAGGTTGTTTACGGGCATTTGCACGGTAAAGGCGTAGTTCCGTATTATAGGATAAATATTAACGGAGTAGAGTATATTCTCTCTTCGTGTGATATGGTTGATAACAAACTTGTGGAGGTACTATAATGAAAGAGAAAATCAAAAAGATTAGCACTCGTTGGTTCATTACTGCATTTTCCGGTATGGCGCAAGGTTTGTTCTGCACTTTAATTGCGGGAACTATTCTTGCTCTTATTGCAAAGTGGGTAGGAAACAACTATGTTGGCAACACCTTAAACTCAATAGCGAATATTGCAAAATCGCTTATGGGCGCAGGTATAGGCGTTGGTATAGCGTTTGCGCTTACCAAAAACAAATTATTGATATTTTCATGTGCGGTAGCAGGTTTTGTAGGTGCGTTTGCCGATAAACTTATAGTTGGTGGCGCTGGGCTTCCCGTTTTAAGTTTAGGCGCTCCGGGTAATCCTATCGGCGCTTACGTTGTAACGCTACTTGCCGTTGAACTCGTATCTTTGTATGCTGGCAAAACGAAACTCGATATAATTTTAGTTCCACTCGGCGTGTTGTTTATTTCGCTTGCGGGTGTGTTCGTTGCTTGGCCGTTTATAAAACTTATCGACTTGTTTGCAAAACTTTTAGTAGTTACTATTAATGCGGGCGAGGCAGTTAAAATTTTAGTTGGTATATTGATTGCGGTAGTTATGGGTATACTTTTAACTATGCCAACGTCTTCCGCAGCGATTTGGATTGCGATTGCAACTTCAAATACTGCGCTTGAAAACCCCGAAGTTTTCGCTATTGCAGGTGGCGCTGCGGTTGCTGGTTGCGCCGCTCACATGGTCGGTTTTGCGGTTGCAAGTTTCCGTGAAAACGGAGTTTCTGGTCTTATTTCTCAAGGTTTGGGTACGAGTATGCTCCAAATTCCAAACATTATGAAAAAACCGATTATAATGGTGCCTGAAATTATATCTAGCGCGATTGCAGGTTTAGTTGCAGTTCTTTTGAATATGAGATGTACTGCGGCTGGCGGTGGTATGGGAACGAGTGGTCTTGTTGGTTTGTTTGGCGTAATCGACGCAAACTCTTTATACGAAATTGCTCCTATATTAACTATTTTAGGTATTGCGCTTTGTTTATTTATAATTCCAGCGGGCGTAACGCTACTCGTTAGTGAATTTATGCGCAAGAAAAACTGGATTAAATTCGGCGATATGAAACTCGAAGATTAATCATAAAAAATATAAACTTCTCATAAAATTTTATGAGGAGTTTTTTTATGGAAAATAAACACGTATTAACGCTCGATAGTCAAAAAGTATTATCGATAACTAACGCTTTAGAAGTTCTATCGTTTTCTGATAGGGAAATTAGAATAAAATTAAAAGATAATACCGTTTTAACCGCTCAAGGTAGCGAATTAAAAATTACTTGCTTTGACGATAAAAACGGAACGTTTACCGCAGTTGGTAATTTTACAATAGTAAAATACAGAACGGGCGTTGACGGTCTTATAAAAAGGGTGCTTAAATGACCTTTATTTCACTCTCTCAACCAAGGATATTTTTATGTTCTATTTTCATTGGTATAATAGTTGGGTTTTATTATGAAATTTATTATTTTATATCCTTATTTTTTAAGAAAAACTTTATAAAACACGGCTTAAAAATACTATGGCTTTTAACGTCTTCTATTATTTATACCTCGCTGTCTTTTGCGTTTGAGTTTCCAAACGTAAGAGAGTATATGTTTTTAGGCGTGATAGTTGGTTGTCTATTATATAAATTTAGTTTTCATAAAGTGATTGCAATTTTATTAAATAGAGTGTATAATATAATCAAAGTTACGATTATTAAACTTAAAAAAAGGTTTCTAGATACTTATGAACGAAGAAAAGAAAAGAAGGGTGTTCTCTGCGATACTAGCGGGGCTAATAATGTTTACCACGATATTGGTGGCAATATTAGTTTACCAACTTGCAGGAATACTTATTCGCAAAAACAAAATAGAAAAACTCGACGCGGAAATAACCGCTTTAAGGCAAGAAATTTCTCAAACGGAAGGCGAGATAGAAGATTGGTCTAAGGAGTGGAAGATTATCGAGCGAGCAAGAGAACTTGGATTGTATTTTGAAAATGAAGAAGATTGATAAAACTATTTCCGTTATCGACGTTGGCAGTAATTCCGTAAGGCTTATGGCGGTCAAGGGTGGCGAAAAACTCAAATTTTTGATTACCACTCGTTTAGCGGAAGGTAAGGTTGGTAATAGGTTAGCAAATATTTCTATTGAAAGGACGGTCAACGCAGTTGCCGTCTTATTTGATAAGGCGATAAAACTTGGTAGCGATAAAATTTACGTTTTTGCAACCGCCGCAGTAAGAAGTTCTGAAAACGGTTGTGAAGTTGCTACTCTTATCAAGGATAAGACTGGTTTGGTAGTTGACGTTATCTCCGGTGAACAAGAAGCGGAACTTGCCCTTTTAGGCGCATTGCAAGGAAACGACGGCGGTGTTATAGATATCGGTGGAGCAAGCACGGAAGTTGCCGTTAGTTTGAGTGGCGAAAGATCGCATAAAAAGAGTTATTCTATCGGCGCTGTTTCGTATAAAGAATTAGAAGATAAAACTTGTCTTTCGAGTATTTTTTCTAACGTAAACGACGAGTTTGATTGTAAGTTTTTTGGAGTTGGCGGAACGATTACCACTCTTTGCGCGATTGATTTAGGTTTAACCGAGTATTGCCCTGAAAAACTTAACGGGCATTATCTTTCAAAAGAAAGGGTTGAAGAACTTAAAAGACTACTTTGTAGTCTTACACCAGAAGAAATTAAAGAAAAATTCCCAATAGCGACTAAACGAGCGGACGTTATCGGCGGTGGCGCTAATATACTTTTAAGCGTTATGTCTGCTTATAATATAAACGGAATTTACGGTAGTGATAGCGATAATTTAGAAGGCTATTTAGAGAGTGTAAAAAGGTATGAAGAAACTCAAAATTAAACAACTAGTAAATTTTTCAATAGCGTTACTTTGTATTGCTCTTTTTGCCTTGTTGCTTGTATCGGCAATCGGGGTAGGCGTTTCGACGTTAAGAGTTTTAATAAGTTCTTTCCTCGGCTTGGCGGTAACGCTAATAATAAACGTTATCCTTCACGAACTCGGGCATTTAATAGTTGGGGTATTTTCTGGGTTAAAGTTTTATTCTATTCAAATCTTATGGTTGTTTATAGGTAACGAGAACGGCAAATTTAAGGTAAAACTCAAAGGTACGAAAGGTGAATTTGGAAGTACTGAATTATTACCGCAAAACAAAGAAAACGTGTTAAAAAATTACGTTTACTCGGCGCTTGGTGGTTTAATTGCTACGTTTATTTTAATTCTTATTCAAGTTGCAATTTGCCTTACGGTTAAATCTATTGAAGTTTACTCAGGGCTTGGAATAACGTTTCCGCTCACGGTTTATATTTTCCTTGTAAACTTTTTCCCGATGTTTGAAAATAACGACGGTTATTTGGTTTATAAATATATGTCCGACGGTAACGACAAGGTCGTTTGCGAAAATTATTATACTGCAACCGCTGAACTTATAAGTGGAATTGAACCACGCGATTTAGATTCTTCGCTCCTTGTTAATTATTCTCAATCAAGTAGTTATAGTGCGGGGATAAGATATCTTAGATATCTTGCATATATAAATCACGATGAAGAGAGCGCGCTTAAAGAACTTCGAGAGATAAGTGATATATCTGAAAACGCTTTACTTTCTGATGAGATATATGAAGAACTTTTCTTTAGTGCAATATTGCTTAACGACGTTAGGTATATAAAGACGAGAGAGCAAAGCATGACGGCAATTTTTGAAAAGAGCGAACGACCGCAAACGTTTAGAATACACGCGTCGTATAGGTTTTTTACCGGCGAGGTTGACTGGGCAAAATCTATACTTCAAGGCGGTATAGAATTTTGTAAAAATTACCCGATAAAGGGTATTGCAAAAGCAGAAGAAAAATATATGCAAGCGATGCTTGATAACTTAAAATAAAAGGGCGAAACGCCCTTTTTTTATTGCGGTTAGCGATTTTGTTTGAAAATTATCGTAAAAAATAGTACATAGTACTTATTTTTTAATTTTTTTAACAAAAACGCTTTTCTTTTACGCGCGCGTGTGCTATAATTATGCTATCATATAGTATAACTATATACACTCCAAATTTAACTAAAACCACCGCGCAAGCGGGCAAGGGGGATAAATGGAAACTGAAAACAAAGTTGTAAATGAATACGGCGCCGATCAGATTAGGGAATGTAAAGGTTTAGAGCATATCCGTTTAAGACCGGGTATGTATATTGG
>SVHZ01000033.1 GCA_015055525.1 Clostridiales bacterium | reverse complement strand
TTTGATTCAACTTGTTTTGCGTGGACAAAAGAAAACTCGGCTTGTTAAAAGTCGAGTTTTATAAGTTGCATATTTAAATCCCTATGAGAAGAGCGGTTAATCTCTCCTTTTTTTATTACTTTGAGTATTTTGAAATAACTTCTTTTACTGCTACGATAACCTTTTCGATGTGTTCCTTTTCCCAAGACGGATGAAGGAAGAGTGATACCGTTTGATCGCGAAGAGATCTTGCAACAGGGCAAACAACGTTTGAATAATCAACCGTGCTAGGATCGGTGTATTCTTTCGACTTGAACGGGAATTGCGCATCGCCAAAGCCAACGCCGTTTTGATATGCTTGTTCAAGATAAGATTCAGGCCATAAAATACCTGAACAAGGTATTCCCATACCGATAAGTTCTTTAATAAAATCTTTAGCCTTAATGCTAACCACTTCAAGATCTATAAGTATTGGATACCACCAGTAAGAATTCTTTCTCTCTTCAGTATTTAACGGAATTGCTTTAATGCCTTTAAGACCACTAAACGCTTTATCGTACATTGACGCGTATTCATATCTACGAGCCAAGTTCCAATCATCGTAACGAGCAAGTTCGCAAAGACCGATTGCCGATTGCATTTCGGTTAAGCGGTAGTTAAAACCTACTCTTCTGTGAATATACGGGAGTTTTTCTTCAAGGGCGAGCATATTCATACGAGTTCTTACGTCATAGCCATGATCACGGAAAGAACGGCATTCCCAACCTAAATCTTCGTTGTTAGTAACAACGCAACCGCCTTCGCCACCCGTTGTGAATTGCTTTGATTGACAGAACGAGAAACATCCAACGTCGCCAACAAGACCTACTTTAGTTCCCTTGTACTCGCCACCGATACATTGAGCGCAGTCTTCAACAACGTATAAATTGTGTTTTTTAGCAATCTCTAAAATAGGACCCATATCGCAAACGACACCGTACAAATGAACTACGACTATCGCTTTCGTACGCTTTGTAATAAGTTTTTCAATGCAAGCGGGATCAATAGTATGATCTTCAGTTACGTCACAAAATACGGGTACTGCACCCGCTTGAACTACCGAAAAAGAAGAAGCAATAAAAGTGTAAGACGGAACGATTACTTCATCACCCGCGCCAACGCCTAAAGATGAAAGCGCAATATGAAGAGCGGCAGTTCCGTTAGTGCAAGAGATTGCCATTTTTGCTCCCATCCATTTAGCAAACGCCTCTTCAAACTCCATACCTATTTTACCAGTCCAGTAATTAACCTTACCAGAATTAAGTACGTCAACAACCTTTTGCGGTACGTCGTCAGCAAATTGTGGCCAACCGGGAAAACCTATTTCTTCAACGCCTGAGCCATTCATAACTAAGTCTTTCTTTTCCATAATTATACCTGCCTTTTTAGTTCAAATATTTATTTGACAATTTTATTATAAGTTTGTTATAATAATTTTCAAATAGCAAAAAACAACAAAAAGTTGTATAAAATTAGCGTTTTATTTGGAGAAAGTATGGAGTACTTACAAGATATATATTTTGCAAACTTCAACGTCGTTTATAACTCTGGTCGTTTGTTTTCAATATCGCAAGGCAAAGATTGGTCGTGCGGTAAATGCAAATTTGAACAATGTAAGTTTTATCTTATCTTAAACGGCGAGTGTAAAATAGTTATTGAAGGCAAAGAATATTTAGGAAAACAAGGCGATTGGTTCTTTATACCCGCAAACACAGAACACTCTTACGCTAACGTGAAAAGTAAAAAATTCCAAAAATATTGGCTACACTTTGACATTTACCCTAATGCAGAAATTTTTGACGCGCTAAATTTACCGTACTGCGTAAAAGTTCAAAAGGGATCTAAAGCGGAAAAACTTTTCAAAAGCGTTTTGAAATCGGCTAATAGCGAAAAGGTAACCGATAAACTCGCAGTTAAAAGCGCAACTATAAATTTACTTTCCGAATATATAAAATGCGCCAACTCTGACGGAGTTGGCGTGTCAAGTAGAACAAACGAGAGAATAGATTCTCTTTTAAGGTTTATAAACGAAAATCTTAAGCAACCTCTTACAAACAACCTTCTCGCTGAAAAATACTACGCTCATCCAAACCATTTTATAAGGGCATTTAAGGATAAAACGGGGGTTACACCTGCTAAATATATAAAGACGAAACGTTTGGCGGCTGCTAAAGTTTTGCTTGAAAGCACAGATTTAACTATTAGCGAAATTGCCGAAAAAGTTGGAATTATTGACGACTCGCATTTTTCAAGGGATTTCAAAAAATATTACAATATGAGTCCTGCTAAATATAGGCAATATTTCGACTCCAAAAAATAAAAACTTCAACTTGTTAGAAGATTTGACGCTTGCGTTTGAGTTTGCGGTAAATTTATTTACGTAAGCAAACTCAACACTTCCGAGTTGTAGAGTGAGAAGATTTGGCGCTTGCGTTTGAGTTTGCGGTAAATTTATTTACGTGAGCAAACTCAATACATCCGGCCGTAGGACGGAAGTTTAATATTTTGACGTAGACAAAATATGTAAAAAAAGAAGACTGTGTGCATACAGTCTTCTTTTTTTATGTAATCTGGTCTGAGTGAGAAGATTTGAACTTCCGGCCTCTTGAACCCCATTCAAGCGCGCTACCAAACTGCGCCACACCCAGAAATGGAGCTGATAACCGGATTTGAACCGGTGACCTCGTCCTTACCAAGGACGTGCTCTACCTACTGAGCCATATCAGCACACAAGGCAAGAATCTTGACTTGCCTAAATATATTATCACATCAATCCTAATTTGTCTACCATTTTTTAGGTATAATATTGAAAATTTTTAGTTATCATAATACACAAATGATATTTCACTTTCAAAATCAGTTGTGACTTCAAGTTCGGTTATAGTTACGCTAGAAAGTTTAGCACTTTCTACGTATAACCTTGTTATTCTATAAAATAATTCGTCGATTATATCCATTTTATCGTTATCTTTGCACCATTTTGCAAGTTTAATAGCGTAAGGAATATACCCGTTCAAATATTTATCCGCCACCGTTTTATTAACCAAACCAAAGTTAACGTTAAAGTCTTTTTCCGCATTTTTAACGGACAATTTTTTGCTGACGTAAAGTATAACGTCACCCATGCAAATTTCAAACGTGGGCTTGAACGAAGGCGTTTTTGAAAATACTTCATTATACATTTTGCGGATTAATTCTTCAACGCCTAAAAACAAAGTTTTTACGTCAACTTTATTTTTCTTTTTTGGAATAACTTCTTGAATTTCAGTTTGTTTTATAGGAATATAATTTTCTTCTGAAATCTCTTCAATAGGCTCTTCGATTGGCTCAGTTTTAATATCTTCAATAGGCTCTAATTTAGGTTCTTCAATAGGTTCTTCTATATCCTTTTCAAACGATTCTTCTTGCACGGCAAATTCCGAAACAGACTCTTCCGTTTCGGTTTTTGCTACGCTAGGCGCGCGTAAACTATTAAGTTTTACGGCGCCGTCAACGCCTGACACAGTAGACGTCTTGGGGTTGACATACTCCGATATTTGGGAGCGTTCTACCCTTCGTCGTCCTGCTATCTTGCGGTATCTCGTTAGTGTTAACGTAATAAATTACACCTAACCTATCAACTACCGAAAGTAGCGATTTATCTTCGGGGCTTACGCAACTTGCATAAACCACGCACTCGTTCATCTTGGGATCGCCAAGTTCTGCTATCTTAACACCCTTTCTCGCTCTCGACGTTTTTGTAACAGTTCCCGTTATAACCTTCTTAAACGTTCCAAAACTCGTTACTATTACGCACTCGGTTGTAAAATCGTCGTCAATTAAGCCTGCGTAAACAACAGCGTCATCATCAGAAACGTCCATACCCTTTACGCCACCGGCAACTCTACCTTGAACGGGAACGTCTTTATCTGCTCTTAAACATACGCCCTTTTCAGTTACGAAGAACATAATCTTATCTTCTTCATCTTGGCATACGGATATAACTTCGTCACCGTCTTTGAGTTTCATTACTTGGCAAGAAGTTCTAGTTATTTGACACTCGCTCCACTCGGTTATCTTTACCGCGCCTTGCTTAGTAAATACGATAAAATTACCAGTCGGAACTTCTTCAAATGCAAAGATTTTAACTATCGTTTCGCCCTTTTGAACTTCCTTAAAAAGCCCGTCGAAAGTTATTCCGCCTTGCGTCATACCACGACCTTCGGGAACGATATCCGGGTTGATTTTGAATAAGTTGCCTTTACTTGTAAAGGCATAAGCGTAATTATCCGACTTTACTTTAGCATAAGTCGTGAAAATTTCGGCAAGCGAAGGCTCGTCTGAATTAAACTTCTTAAATACGGGGTATTTAATCTTTTTAACAAATCCTTTCGCGCTTACGCCAAGGGCAAAAGTTTCAACAACCTTTTCACCGTTACCACTATCGGTCGGCGTAGGATCAATCTCCTTACCGTCTTTAACGATAACTGATTTTCTACCGTCTTTATAACGCTTTTTGACTTCTTTGAGTTCTGAAACAACTACTGAATTAAGTTTTCTCTTACTATCAATAATCTCTTGAAGGCTTGCCATTAAACCTTTAAGATATTCAAGTTCATCTTTAAGATTATCAATCTCTAAACGCGTTAAGCGAGCAAGTTTTAAGTCAAGAATTGCTTGCGCTTGAACTTCACTTAAACTAAATTCTTTTCTTAAATTTTGCCTTGCAGTAGGCGTGTCTGGCGATTTTTTGATAATTTGAATAACTTTATCAATGTTAGTAACGGCAATTATAAGACCTGTTACAACTTCGTAACGAGCCTTTGCCTTTGCTAAATCAAATTTAGTTCTGCGAAGAACTACTTGTTTTTGATAATCGGTGTAATATTTAAGAACTTGAATTAACCCTAACTGTTGCGGTTTTCCGTCAGCAATCATAACCATATTTATACCGTAGGAAACTTGCAAGTTGGTATTCTTGTATAAAAGGTCTAAAATAGCCGAAACGTCGGTATCCTTTCTAAGTTTTATAACAATTCTCATACCGTGGCGGTCAGATTCGTCAACCACGTCTGAAATACAGCCGAAATCGTCTTTTTTGTCAACCATAAGTTGACCAATCTTTGCAATGAGAGCAGCTTTATTTACTTGATATGGAATTTCAGTAACGACTATATTTTGCCTACCTGATTTTTCAGTTTCGATATCGATTTTAGAGCGTATTAAAATCTTGCCCTTACCCGTTTCGTAAGCAGTTTTAAGTTCATCGCCCGCAATTACGTAACCACCCGTAGGAAAGTCTGGACCTACGACGGTTTTCATAATTTCGTCAAGTGAAATTCTCGGATTTTCAATAACGGAAATAGCCCCGTCGATAACTTCTGCTAAATTATGCGGAGGGATATTAGTTGCCAAACCTACCGCTATACCCATAGCGCCGTTAACTAAAACGTTAGGATATCTTGAAGGAAGAGTTACCGGCTCTTTCAAAGAATCGTCAAAGTTGTTTTCCCAATCAACAGTATCCTTATCTAAATCTCTAAGCATTTCAAGCGCTAAAGTGTTGAGTTTTGCTTCGGTGTAACGCATAGCCGCCGCCCCGTCACCATCGACAGAGCCGAAGTTTCCTTGACCGTCAACGAGTTTCATCCTCATATTGAACGGTTGGGCAAGCCTTACCATAGCATCGTAAACGGAAGTATCGCCGTGCGGATGGTATTTTGCCAAACACTCGCCGACTACTCTCGCGCTCTTTTTATAAGGTTTATCAGGCGTTAAGCCAAGATCGTGCATCGCGTATAAAATTCTACGCTGAACGGGTTTTAACCCGTCTTCAACTCTCGGGAGCGCCCTATCTAATATAACGTACTCAGCGTAAGGTATCATAGAACTATGCAAAACTTGTTCTATGCTACTTACTATTACGTTTTGTTTGTTTTCGTTTTCCATATTACTCGTCGCCCCTTACTTTAACTTCAAAATCGTCTTCTTTGTTAAAATTTGCGTGAAGTTGAATATATTTTTTACGCTCGTCAACCGCGTCGCCCATAAGCGTAGTTATAAGCCTTTCAGTAGACGCTGCCTCTTCGATAGTAACCTGCATCAAAAGTCTATTTTCAGGATTTAACGTGGTATCCCAAAGTTGTTCAGGGTTCATTTCTCCAAGCCCTTTGTAGCGCTGTATTTGATAACCCCTACCAACTTTTTCTTGTTTTTTAACACGTTCCGCTTCATCGTAAGCATATTCTACAACGTCTTTTTTATAAACCTTATAAAGCGGTGGCATACCGATATAAACGTGACCTTCAGTTATCAACTTTGGCATATAGCGATAGAAGAAAGTGAGTAGAATACATCTTATATGATAACCGTCTTGATCGGCGTCTGATAAAATAATAACTTTATCGTAATTGAGATTATCGATATTAAAATCGTCGCCCATACCCGTTCCAAGAGCGGCTATGATAGTTTTTATTTCTTCGTTTTTCAAAACTTCAACGGTAGATTTTTTCTCGGTGTTGAGAGGTTTACCGCGGAGCGGTAATATCGCTTGATGCTTTCTATCTCTACCTTCTTTTGCTGAACCGCCTGCAGAATCGCCTTCTACGATAAATATTTCGTTAAGCGACGCGTCACGGCTAGAACAACCCGCAAGTTTACCAAGAAGCCTAGTTGAATCTGCGCCCGATTTAGCGCGGTTGAGTTCCTTTGTTTTTCTAACCGCCTCACGCTCTTTTGCAGCGGAAGTTGCCTTTTCAATAATAGCGTCGAAACACTTAACTAACTTTTTGTTTTTTGAAATTTCATTGAGCGCGTCAATAGTTGCAGATTCAACGGCGGGGCGAACTTCAACGTTGCCAAGTTTTCCCTTAGTTTGACCTTCAAATTGAGCGTTCTTAACTTTTACGGTAATAACGGCGGTTATACCTACTCTAAAATCTTCGCCGTTAAACGCAATATCTTTATTCTTGCCCGTAACCACCTTTTTAGCGTACTCACCCATAAAACGAGTTAAACCCGACTTAAAGCCAACGTCGTGCGTGCCACCGTCTATGGTTGGGATATTGTTTACAAACGAGAATACGTTTTCACTATACCCGTCTGTATGTTGAAAGGAAATCTCAATTAAAATATCGTCTTTTTTATCGGTGAAATATAAAGGTTCTTGATAAAGAACGGTTTTACCCGCGTTTATGTAAGTAACGTAATCTTTTATACCGCCTTCAGACTTGAAAACGTATTCTTGAGAATTATCGCCCTTTCTTAAATCTTTGAATTTTAGTTCAACTCCCTTGTTTAAGAAGGAAGTTTCTCTCAAACGATTGATAATCGTGTCCGCATTAAATTCAACCGTTTCAAAAACAGTAGCGTCAGGCTTAAACCTAACGAAAGTACCCTTTTTGATTGTTTTAATCTTCGTGTCAACAAGCGGTGCTTTGGGAACGCCCGACAAAACTTTATCTTGCGCTTTATCGTAATATGAGTGGAATTCCATTTTGTGAACGGTTTTATTGTAAACTTCAACTTGAAGCCACTCTGAAAGAGCGTTTGTAACCGATGCGCCTACACCGTGAAGACCACCTGAATAATCGTAATTTTCATTATTGAACTTACCACCCGCGTGAAGTTGAGTAAAAATTACTTCAACGCCTGAAATACCAGCGTCAGGGTGAATATCAACGGGCATACCCCTACCGTTATCTTCAACCGAAGCGCTTCCGTCTGGATGAAGTTTTACGTCAACCGTAGTTGCAAAACCGTTAGCCGCTTCGTCAACGGCATTATCGATTATCTCCCATAAAATATGATGAAGACCTTTAGCGCCCGTCGAGCCGATGTACATACCCGGCCTAACTCTTACCGCTTCGAGTTCTTTAAGTATTTTTATATCTTCCGAACTGTAACTTTTTTTAGCCAAAATTTCTTCCCCCGAATAATAATCATACGAGTTTATTGTACCACATATTGTAGATTTTCGCAACCCCTTTACACTAAATAAAGTATAAACTTTACTATTTTTAGTTTATAGGATTTGACATTTTTCGTAGAAGGTTTATAATAGTTGTATGGTTTTAGAAAAGTTAAAAAACAAATCACGCATATTTTACGGCTCGATAATTTTTATTATAATCGAACTCGTTGCGTTTATAATTATCCACTCGTCAAAGGGCTTAACTTGCTCTATAACGGCGTTTTCATCAATCTTATTAGCGTTTTTATTTACGTTGATTTTTTTAAGAAAAACTCCTATATATTTATTAACGGTTACAGCATTATTTTTAACTTCGATTGCAGACCTTTTGCTGTGTGGATTATTTGCGCTAACGCTAAGTATTCAAACGGCGTCGGTTATATGTTTTTTTGTAGTTCAAATTTGCTATTTTATAAGAATTTATCTATCGCAAAAAAGTAAGAAGTTAAAACTTATCCACTTAATAGTTAGAATTTTAGCCACACTACTTGCAGTTATTATAACTATTTTGATTTTAGATAGTAACGCAAACTTTTTAGCAGTAATATCGGTTGCGTATTATCTAAACTTGATTATAAACGCGATTTTTGCGGGTATAAACGTTAAAAACGAGCCGTTATTCTTTATAGGCTTACTCTTATTTATGCTGTGCGACTTCTTTGTTGGAATTGAGTTTTTTGGCGATTTTATAAATATTGAAAACGCTACGTTTATCAACTTTTTAATGGATATTCCATTTAATATGGCGTGGCTATTTTATCTTCCTTCTCAAACGATTATTTCACTTGATATTGCAAATAAAAAACGCACCTAAACGGTGCGTTTTTTGATGCTGTTATTCAAAAAAAGTTATGCTATGATAGAAAGTTTTTGTGGACTTAGCATCAAGTTTAGAAATTGATTTTTTAGTTTCTAACTTGTTATCACATTTATAAACGTCTGGAAGACCGTTCCACGGCTCGATTGCTATAAAATCCGCTCCGCCTTCAGTCCATAAAACTAAGTGATCAAAGTCTTGATAATAAACGGATAAAAGTTCTTTATCTTCCTTGAAAAGAGATAAGCGCTTGCTTGAAATATTTTCAAAAATCATAGACTCGCCGTCGTTTTCAGGGATAAAAAACTCGCCTAAACTTACGCCCTTTTTACCAACTTCAACTTCGCTTGTTTTAAGGTTTATAAAGTTTTCGGTTAAAAGAGAATTGTCAAGTTTATCATAGTCTTTATCAAACTTAATATAATATCCGTCAACCTTGTTTTGAGTGTTGAAACCTTCGTGGCAACCAACGTTATAGTACATAGTACTATCCCCGTGATTTTCAACGATATAATAAATACCTAACGTATCTCCGCTTAACTTAAACATTACCCTAAACTTAAAGTCAAACGGATACGACTTTTTAGTAAGTTCGTCTGCCTCTAAAAGAAAAGTTGCTTGAGTTTTTTCTTCAGAAACAACGTCGTACTCTTTCTTTCTTGCAAAGCCGTGAGCGCCTATTTCGTACTTTTGATCGCCAAGCGTATAAAACCCGTTCCAAATGCAACCGCAAACGGGAAATAAAATTGGAGCGTGCCCCGTCCAAACCTTAGGATCGCCTTGCCAAATTTTTTCTTCGCCTTCTTTTTTAATGCTAATAATTTCAGCGCCGAGCGTTGAAATTTGAACTTCTAAACAATCGTTTTTAATAGTTACAATTTTACTCATAAAAATCTCCGTAAATGTTTTTACTCGTATATTTTAATACTGATAACGCGTTTTGTCAATTTATTATCTAAAATAACTTGTCTTTTTAATATTTTAGTGATAAAATATAAAAAGTTACTATTTAATTAAGGAGCGCATTATGGACTTCAAAGCAATAGAAAAAAAGTGGCAAGCCAAATGGGAAAAAGACAAAATTAATAACTTCGACAAGAAAAATATTGATAAAAAACACTACGTTTTAGAAATGTTTTCTTACCCCTCTGCCGCTAAACTTCACGTTGGGCATTGGTATAACTATGGTCCGACGGATAGTTATGCAAGATATAAGCGTATGAAGGGTTTTGAGATTTTTCAACCAATGGGGTTTGACGCTTTTGGTCTTCCTGCGGAAAATTACGCTATAAAAACCGGTATTCACCCGCAAGACTCTACTGAAAAGAACATCGAACTTATGGAACAAACGCTTAGAGAAATGGGCGCTATGTTCGATTGGTCTAACGAGATTAAAACTTGTATGCCCGACTATTATAAGTGGACTCAATGGCTCTTTTTACAACTTTATAAAAAAGGTTTAGCATATAGAAAGGAAGCGCCGGTTAACTGGTGCCCTGACTGTCAAACCGTTCTTGCTAACGAGCAAGTTATTCAAGGTCAATGCGAAAGATGCCACTCTACCGTTATTCAAAAAGACCTTACTCAATGGTTTTTTAAGATTACCGACTATGCTGAAGAACTCTTAACCGGGCTTGACGGGCTTGATTGGCCGGAAAAAACCAAGGCTATGCAAAGAAACTGGATAGGTAAATCGGTTGGCGGTGAAATTATATTCAAAGGCGAAGACGGCAATCACGAATTTAAGGTGTTCACAACTAGGGCGGACACGGTTTTCGGCGTATCTTACGTAGTTCTTGCACCCGAACACCCGCTCGTTAAAGAAATCACTACTGAAGAACAACTTTCAGCCGTTCAACAATACGTTGACGACACGGCTAAAACGAAAGAAATTGAAAGACTTTCTCTCGATAGAGAGAAAACGGGCGTATTCACAGGCGCTTACTGTATTAACCCCGTTAACGGAAAGAAAGTTCCTATTTGGATTTCAGATTACGTTCTTTACTCTTACGGCACGGGTTGCGTTATGGGCGTTCCCGCGCACGATGATAGAGATTTTGCTTTTGCAAATAAATATCAACTTCCTATCACTAGAGTTATCAAGGGAACAAACGGAGTTGACGATACCCTTCCGTTTACCGGTGACGGAATACTTGTTAACAGCGTTAAGTATGACGGTCTTACTCCCGAAGAAGGAAGAAAGGCTATCCTTGCAGATCTTTCAATGACTGAACAAGGTGGATTTAAGGTAAATTATAGACTTCGTGACTGGCTCGTTTCACGCCAAAGATATTGGGGCGCTCCTATCCCCGTTATCCATTGTGATAAGTGCGGTATAGTTCCCGTTCCCGAAGAAGATTTACCCGTTAAACTTCCCTACGACGTTGAGTTTAAGCCTGACGGAAAATCTCCGCTTGCTAAATGCGAAAAATTCATCAATACTAAATGCCCTATTTGCGGTGGCAAGGCGCACAGAGATCCCGACACTCTTGACACTTTCGTATGTTCAAGTTGGTATTTCTTAAGATATCCAGACGCGCACAACTCAAAAGAACCGTTCAATAGCGAACTCATCAATCAAATGCTCCCTGTTGACAAATACGTTGGTGGCGCAGAACACGCTTGTATGCACCTTCTCTACTCTCGTTTTATAACGAAAGCGCTTAGAGATATGGGATATCTTAACTTTGACGAGCCGTTCAAATCACTCGTTCACCAAGGCGTTATTTTAGGACCTGACGGCAACCGTATGAGCAAGAGCCGTGGAAACGTTATCTCGCCCGACGATTACGTTAGAGAAGTTGGTTCAGACGTGTTTAGAACTTATCTTATGTTCGGTTTCTCTTACACCGAAGGTGGTCCTTGGAACGACGGCGGTATTAAGTCTATTGCAAAATTCCTCGATAGAATCGAGAAAATTGTAACGAGCGTAAACGGTTATAAGAACAATAAAGTTACCACTTTTGACCGCGATGAAAAAGAACTTAACTATTCAAGAAACTACACTATTAAGTGCGTTGATAGAGATATGGAAGCCTTCTCGTTTAACACAGCCTTAGCAAGACTTATGGAATACGTTTCGGCAATCTATAAATACGATACTTTATCTGAAGATAGAAAGAACGTTGAATTTATGAAAGATTGCATTAAAGATTTAGTTCTTCTTATCTCTCCGTTTGCTCCGCACTTCGGTGAAGAACTTTGGCAAATTATTGGAAACAAAAAATCGGTATTTACCGCAGAATATCCTAAGTTTGACGAAAAGGCTCTTATCAAAGACGAAATTGAACTCGCAGTTCAAATCAACAGTAAAGTAAAGGCTAAAATTAACGTTTCAAGCGATGCTACCGAAAAAGATATTGAACAAGTTGCCCTTGCTAGCGAATCTATTATAAAAGCGCTTGAAGGTAAACAAGTTAGAAAAGTTATCGTAATTAAAGGTAGACTTGTAAATATTATTGCAGGTTAACACAAAAGCGGAAGTCAAACTTCCGCTTTTATTTTATAGTAAATGAAAACGCCTTGCGGAATTTCCGCAAGGCGTTTAATTTTAGCAATCGATTTCGAAAAGTTCTCTTGGATAGTTGGTTAAGTTTTCAACGCCGTCTTTAGTGATAACTACAACGTCTTCCATTCTCAAACCAATTTCCTTTTCCTTAGAACCAAGGAAAATATCAACGCAGAAACTCATATTTTCTTCAAGTAAGAATTCAGCGCTAGTTTCAATCCACGGTGCTTCGCCTTCCATAGTACCGTTGCCGTGGCAAGGTCCGTATAAAAGCCAATCGCCGTAGCCCATCTTAGTTACGTTTTCTACGTGGAATTTAGCAACTTCGCATGCAGGAACGCCCGCTTTAAGTTTAGAGATAACGTCTGCTTGCGCTTTGTAACCAACTTCGATAAGTTCTCTTTGTTCTTTGGTTGCCTTGCCAAACACTACGGGACGACCGATACTTGATGCGTAACCGTCAACTCTCGCGCCAATTTGAAGGAAAGTCATATCGCCCTTTTCAATAACTTTGTTTCTCGGGCGTGAAATTGCTTGGTTAGAGCCTTTTCCCGTTAAAACCCAAAGAGGATAACTTTCTCTTTCAGCGCCGAGTTCGTGCATTTTACCGAGCGCTAAACCTACAACTTGTTGTTCAGTCATACCAACTTTGATATTTTCTAAAACGTAGTCGAAAGTCTTTCTCGTAATTTCCGCCGCCGCGCGCATACATTTTAATTCGTTTTCAGTTTTATTCATACGAATATCGTTAACAACGTAGTCAGCCTTTTCAATCTTAATATCGCCGTAAACTTTCAAACTTTCTTGTAACGATTCGTAAACGCCGATAGTCATAAGCGGAAGACCTGCAACGCCTAAACGCTTAACGGGTTTATCGCCTAAAAGTTCGGTAAATACGGTATTGAAAGTATCGAGTTTATGACCGGGATATTCTGGTTCAGAAGACTCTCTAAACGCCTTCAATCTTCTAATTTCATCAATTTTTGAACGATCGCTAGCGTAAGTGAAACTTTCAGGTCCTATTAAAAGTAACGGATCGCCCTCTTGAGCGATTAAAACGCCCGCCGTTTCAAAAGACGGCCAGTACGCAGAGAAATATCTAACGTATTGCGGTTCTGCTTCGTTACCATAAGCAAGAATAAGGTCGTAACCTTCTTTTTTCATTGTTGCTTGTACTTTTTTTACTCTATCTTTATATTCACATAAAGGAATTGACGGAATATTTAACATTTTTGTTCTCCTTAATTTTTTTAGATTAGCGTAATAACCACGCTTTTGGGTTTTCAATAAGCATCGTATCGATTTGCTCTTTAGTAATACCTTCGTCTTCCATCATTGGAACAACGTTTGTTAAAAGATGATCGTAACCCCAACCACCGTATTTGTGAAGTAAATTCTTCAAACATACGTCGCAAGATAAAAGGATTTGTGAAAGATAACCGTCGTCAATCATTTTCTTTAAGAGTTTAACGCGGTCGGTATCGTGAACGAATAAGCCGTAGCCTGAATTTCTAACTTCTCTTTTAATGTAATACTCTTTACCGAAGTTATCAAACTCAACGTATACGCCTTTTTTAAGTAAAGCGTAGATATAGTCTTCTCTATTTTCAACGTCGATATGGCTTATGCAAATTTTATCGGGGCTAACGCCTTTTGAAAGCAAAATATCAACCGCCTCTAAACCGTTAATCGTCCAAGGATTGATGTGAACGTTTATTGCAACGCCCGTTTTAAGTTGAGCGTGAGCGGCTGCGCGAAGAACTCTGCGTTCTTTATCGTCGAAAATTTCGCTGATACCGATTTCACCAATGTAACCAGCTTTTACTCCGTTAACACCAACGGTAAGTTCTTTTACCATCAATTCGCCGATTTCTTCATCGGTCATATCGTCAAGGGCTTTGGGGTGCGTTTCTCCAACGTAGAAACCCGTTCCCATAATAATATTTAAGCCGGTTGCATTTGAAATTCTAACGAGCGCTTCGGGATCTCTACCAATACCGTCCAAAGACGCGTCAACCACAGTATTGCCACCCGCTTTCTTGAAGAAGTTAAGTTCGTCGATAGCAACTTGTTCGTTATCGAGAAGTAAGTTATCTTTAAGCGCGTAACAGTCACGGCTGAGTATTCCTAAGTTCCACATTTCAACTTTTTGAGTTGCGGGATCATCAATTCCATCAACGGGAAGCGCTTGATAAAATGCAGTTAAATCAAGCAATACGTGTTCGTGAGTAGTAACTACTCCAAGATCATTTTCATTTAGCGTTTTAGTAACGCTCTCAACAGTTTTTTTCATATTAAATACCTTTACAATTAAAAACTAAAGTCTATTTATGCTCCACTATAAGACGTTAGAAGCAAGTTAGACGAGGCACAAGATTTTTTAACGCTGAGTTAGACCTTGCTGGTCAACGAAGTGTTAAAAAGTCGCAGTAACAAAGCATAGCGCCGTTTATAACGGCTTATAAATCGGGAACTTCGTCGTCGTAATGTTTCTCCAACCACTCTAACGCTGCGTCGTACGCTTCTAAATCAAGGTCTGCCATAGTGTTGGTGTGAAGAACGATACCTTCGGATTCGCCCTTTTTAATCTTATCAAGATAGAAATCAAGTTGCCACTTAACCGCTTTGCCGGTTGCAGGCTTTTCATCGCCAAAGTTCCAAAGATAACAGCCGAACATTCTTCTTTGCTTAGGTGTTATCGCCTTGAACTCTTCCCACTTTTCAGGAATTACGGGAACGCCTTTATCTTCGCACCACGTCCACATAATTACACCGTCAAACGGCTCGATATAAGGCTTGAATTGTTCGTTAAATTGTTTATAGTCGTTAATTTTATCGCCAAATTCGTGAGTGTATAAAACCATCCACATATCAAGTGATTTAACGTCGTTATTGTGAAGCCTTTCGTGAACTTTCCAAAGATTTTCAACGGGCATATTAACGAAAGATCCGTAACGATGGAAATCGTCGAATACTACCCTTGTAATATTTTTGAAATCGCCAGCCTCTTTAATGAGCGGTTCAACAACAGATGGGTCTTTACCAGCATCGTAACACTCCCAACCCACTTCTTTTAAGGGTTTGAAAGACTTGTTGTATTGACGGCGATTAACGTTAACCCCAACTGGAACCATAAACGTTCTTTCAATACCTAAATAACCACAACATTCCATTGGTGTCATACGAGAAACTTGATTGTTACCAAATTCAGTATTGTATCTTCCTTCCGGGTGACCCCAAAGCCAAAGCCTGTCTCTTAATTTTGCCATATTTATTCTCCTTGTTGTAATATTTCACTTTTATTTTGTACAAGTTTTATAGGAATATTATAAACCTATTTACAAAACTTGTCAATGGCAAATAAAAAACTTTTTATATTAAATAAAAAACTCGGCAATCAAGCCGAGTTTATAGTTGTTAAATTAAACGCCTGAGTAAGCAGAGAAACCGCAGTCAATAGGAAGAACAACGCCCGTAATTGCCGATGAAGACTTATCGTCGCAAAGGAATAAAGTTGCGCCGAGAAGTTCGTTAGAATCAACGAATCTATTCATAGGTGTTCCGTTTAAGATTTTAGCGCTTCTTGCAGTTGGCGTTCCGTCTTCGTTAAAAAGTAACGCTTTATTTTGAGCGGATACTAAGAACCCCGGAGCGATTGCATTACAGCGAATACCCGTGCCTGCAAAGTGAGTTGCAAGCCATTGAGTAAAGTTTGAAATACCTGCTTTTGCAGCGGAATACGCCGGAATTTTAGTGAGCGGAGTGTAAGCGTTCATTGAAGAAATGTTCAAAATACAACCCTTTTTAGCGTCAACCATATCTTTTGCAAATACTTGAGTGGGAAGTAAAGTGCCTTGGAAGTTGAGTTTGAAAACAAAATCTACGCCGTTCGGCTCTAAATCAAAGAAAGATTTTCCACCCTCTTTTGCCTCGTGTTGATATTCGTTATCAGTTGTTGCTCTTGGATTATTTCCGCCTGCGCCGTTAACTAAAATATCGCAAGAGCCTAAATCTTTAAGGACTGCTTGACGCACGCCTTCTAAACTTTCAAGTTCTAAAACGTTAGCCTTGTAACCTTCACAGATAAAACCTTCGCTCTTTAACTCGTCAGCAAGTTTTTTAACCGCATCTTCGTTAAGGTCAAGAGCCGCTACCTTTGCTCCACTTTGAGCAAACGCTCTTGCCATAGCGCCACAGATAAGACCGCCAGCGCCC